>NZ_JAAOHT010000016.1:0-66962 GCF_011440255.1 Haloarcula sp. JP-Z28
GTTTGACTAGCTGCCGACACTGCTCAACGAAGTCGAGGAGATCGACTTCCATAGCCAGAATTGATTTCCTCGGCTTCGTCCTTCTAACCCGTGATAACCGCCGATTAGATCGCTATTCAACGCGGCAGTAAATGCACGTCTCACAAACAAATGCGGAAGTGACACACCCAGATCGCCTCTCAGACCGCCTGCCAGCGCTTATTCAGGGAGTCGGGTTTTTCCTCCTCCTCGGAGGTGTGGGTAACTATTTTTATTTTTCTGACGCTGGACTGCCGGCCCTTTTGACGGCAGATTTCGTGGTCAGTATGCTGGCAGTTGTGCCGTTTGCAGCAGCGATCATCGTCGGCGGGTTCTGGCTCGACAACTCGAAGATTGACACGGACCAGTATCGGCGTATCGGGGTCTGGTTCGCTGGCGGACTGGTCGCTTTTTTGTTGTTGAATGTGGTGATGATTTTCACCTGGCCGACGGGGTCGCTGGGTGAAGACATCGGCTGGGCACTGTTCGCGGCTGTCGTCGGCGGCGCTGGCGGCCTTGTGATGGGTATCTTCGAGGCACGTGCGATATCCCGGGCTGTCGAGGCCGAGCGGCAGCGACTCCAACGGGAGGCCATCGAGCAGCGCAACGAACGGCTCGACGAATTCGCCGCCGTTGTGGCACACGACCTCCGGAACCCGCTCAACGTCGCGTCTGGGCAGGTCGAACTCGAACGAATGGACCGCGACTCGGAGCACCTGCAGGCGGCTGCAACAGCGATGGACCGGATGGAAACGCTCATTGACCGGACGCTAACGCTGGCCCGGAGCGGGCACGTCATCAGCGATACGGAGACCGTTGCTCTCGCAGAACTGGTCGACGGCTGCTGGGAGGCCGTGCCGACGATGGATGGGACGCTAGAAAACGAGGTAACAGCCGTCATCGACGCTGACCCGGATCGGCTCCGTCACCTGTTCGAGAACCTGTTTCGGAACGCCGTGGAACATGGTTCCACAGGCAGTCAGACGGAGTCCGACGACAGTGTCGAGCACGGGTCCACGGGCAGGCAGTCACCGTCAGCGGACACTCTCGAACGTGGCAGTGTTGACCTGACGGTCCGTGTCGGCGAGATGGCTGGTGGGTTTTACGTCGCCGATAACGGCTCCGGAATCCCGCCCGCCAAGCGTGATGCAGTGCTTGACGACGGCTACACCACCACTGACGGCGAAGGCGGGCTCGGACTGGCAATCGTCCAGCGCATTGTCGAAGCCCACGGCTGGGAAATCGACATAACTGAAAGCGACGAGGGCGGGACACGCTTTGAAATCACGAACGTCACGAAAACACCTCGCTCCGACGAAGACACCGACACGCGCTCGAAGACACCGATTCAGCCCTGATGCTCGGCGCGGTCGCTGCTTACGCGTCGCGTTGTTGTGCCAGAGTGGCGATCCGCTGGCACGCTCGGGCACACACCGGGGCGTAGCCAGTTGCCAGCGGGGGAATTTCGAACCCGACGACGGAGCCACCGGCCCGTTCTTCGACGAAGTGTCCAGTCGCCGGAAGCCGTGCGACGGTCCACGTCCAGCGGTACGGCGTACATGCCGTCACTTCAAACGGGAGCCACACCGCACCAGCAACGCGAACGCGGCCGGTCGTCCCATCGTCGATATACCGGGTCGCTGTTTCGACGGCTGTGACAGACGGCCCCCAGTCTGCCCAGCAGTCGGTGTCGGTCAGGATATTCCACACGGTGTCGACCGACGTGTCGGCGTCGTGCCGGACGACCAGGCGCCGTCCGTCCGGTGTTTTTTCAAGCGAAACGCTGCTCGTTCCCAGTTCGAGTGCCATTATCAGAAGCAATAGGCCGGAGCCAAGGTATAGGTTAGTTCACTCGTAATCAATCGGCAGATGATTGACGCCCGTGATATTCGGAAGGAGTACGGCGGTTTCGTCGCTGTACAGGGCAGTTCGTTTTCAGTCGACCGCGGCGAAGTGTTCGGTATCATCGGGCCAAACGGGGCCGGCAAGACAACGACGCTAAAGATGCTTGCGGGCCTGCTGGAGCCGACGAGCGGCTCCGCCGAGATAGCGGGACTCGATACCGAAACCGCGGAGATGCGCCAGCAGCTGGGCTTTCTGCCCGAGGAATCGCCGCTGTACGAGGAGATGACGCCGATCTCCTACCTGAAATTCTTCGCCGACCTCTACGACGTGGACCCGGACGTGGCCGAGGAACGGATGCACGACACGCTGGACGAACTCGAACTCGAACACCGCGACCGAAAGCTCGGCGATATGTCCAAGGGGATGAAACGGAAGGTCGCCATCGCTCGCTCCCTTATCAATGACCCTGACGTGCTTATTTACGACGAGCCGGCGTCGGGGCTGGACCCGTTGACGACGAACTACGTTATCGAGTTCACGGAGCAGTTGGCAAAGGAAGGCAAGACCATCGTCTTCTCGGCGCACAACCTCTTTCACGTCGAATCTATTTGTGACCGGGTCGTCATCATGAACGAGGGCGAAATCGTCGCCCGCGGCGACCTCGAAGAACTCCAGGCCGAGTACGGCCACACGCGGTATCACGTCTACACGACAGTCGACGTGCCCGACGCAGTACAGGAGAACGGGTCGTACAAGCGGGTCGTCGAGAGCATGGACGCCGTCGAAGCGACGCGAGAACAGGCGGAGTCAAACGGCGGTGACGTGGTCGACATACGAACGGAGGAATCCAGTCTGGAGGAGGTGTTCCTCAACGTCGCTGAGGCCGGCACTCGCGGCACGCGGTACGTCGAGGAGGACGCGGAGTAGATGCAACTCGACAAGCTCCTGCGCGTCGCGAAGTGGGAGGTGACAAAAAACGCCGGCGGTGTCGACAAGCGGACCATCGTCGTGATGGCGCTGTCCCTCGTTGCGATGGGCGCGGTCGCCGCGATAGCCGTCAGTGGCGGCACCGGTGCGGGGATGGACGACGGCATCTACCGGATCGGCGTTGACGACGACAGTCCATACTACGGCGTCGCGGCCGATGATTCGACCTTCGATATCCGTGAGCCGGACCCAGCAGCCATCGAACGACGCCAGCAGGAACTCCTGTATCGGGGGATACGGCTTCAGAACGTGCCACAGACAGCCAAAGAGCGGGCTGCGCTTACCGAACTCCGCGACAGCACGGCGCAGTACAACGACCGGACGCTCGCTCGGGACGACAACCAGACCGCCGCGTTCCCCGTTTCTGTGACGCTTGTCTACGAGCAACAGTCGGGGGGCAGCCAACTCGACCCCCGGAGCGGCGACAGCAGTGACGGGTCTGGCTCCTCGGACGGCGGCACCAGTGTCGCCGATGAGGGAGAGACGAGTGCTCCGAGCGGGAGCGATTCGGACACCAGTGGCAGTACTGGAACGGGCGACGGCAGCAGCGATGATAGCGACGGAAGCAATGGCGATAGCTCGGCAACGGGCGATGACAGCGATAGCAGCGGTAGCAGCCAAGAGACCGTCGACAGCAATGTGAGCACCAGCGGCTCGGTCGCGAGCGGTGACGGCGGAACCGCCGGTGGCAGCGGCGCAAACCTCGGCGCTATCGGCGCGCGGCTGACCGGCGACGTGCAGGGTGGCACTCCCTCCGATATCTCGCCGCCGTTCCCCTTCGAGTCGCTCGTGCTTGCCTTCCTCTACATCGTGCCGATGAACTTCGTTATTCAGGCCTACGGCTCGTCGATGCTCTCGGAACGCTTGAACCGCCGCGGTGAACTCCTGCTGGTGACGCCGGCCTCGCGGGGCGACATCATCGGCGGCAAGACGCTCCCGTACCTCGCGGGCGCTGTCGGCGTGGCGGCGCTCATCACCGCGGCGCTACGGTTCGGGAACATCGCGCCAGCGGGGAGTTACGTCGCGGTGCTGGCGGTGGTCCCGCTCGTCGTCCTCTTCCTCTCGGCGACGTTCTGCGGGGCGATGTTCGCCCGCTCGTTCAAGGAACTCACCTTCGTGACGGTGACCATTACGGTGACGCTGACCTCCTACGCGTTCGTTCCGGCCATCTTCACCGACGTGACACCGATTGCGCTCATCTCGCCGCTGACGCTTGTCGTGCTCGACCTGACTGGCCAGTCCGTCGGGCTCTCGTCGTTCGTCTTCTCGACGACACCGCCGCTCCTGACCGGACTGGTGCTGTTCGGTCTGGGGGCCGGTCTCTACCGAGAAGAAGATATGTTCACTCAGCGGCCGATTCCGCTGAAGGTGCTCGATGCGCTGGCTGGTGGTATCAACTCCCGCCGGAGCGCGTTAAAGATGAGTATCGTCCTGTTGCCGCTGGTCATCGTCGCCGAACTGGCGGCCATCGCGTTCCTGTTCGTTCTCGACTCGGTGTCGCTGAACGTCTTCGGGACGAATCAGTCGCTCGGCATCGTGCTCGTGCTCGGCGTCATCGTCGTCATCGAGGAACTGGCAAAGAGCCTGCACGTCTACGCCGGCTACGAGCACGCCCGCTACGAGCGGACGCTCCGGTCGGCGCTCGGCATCGGTGCGCTCTCCGGACTCGGCTTCTTTATCGGGGAGAAAGGGCTGCTTATCGCCAGGCTGTCAGACCTTGAGAGCCTGCCTATCGGCGAAGCTGCCCTGCAGGGCGCAACGTTGCCCGCCGGCCTGCCGCTGTGGGTTGCAGGGCTCCTGTTCTTGCTCCCGCTGGCGCTGCACACGGTGACAGCAGCCATCTCATCGGTTGGCGCGAGCCGCGGGCGACGGGCCTACGTCGCTGCGCTAACTGTGGCTATCGTCGTCCACTTCGCCTACAACTTCACGGTGGTGAGCACCCTTGTCTGAGGACCGCCCCCTCTGGCGCGACCCGCGGGTCGTCATAGCCCGGCGGGATATCCGGTCGCTCTCCCGCGAGAAGACTATCGTGCTGGCGTTGCTCATTCAGCTGTTCGTCGCGGGGTTCTCCTCGTTCCTCGTCGTCGGCCTCACGTCGCTGTACGACCCCAGCTCGGTCGCAGCCGGCGAGGTGGAGATGGCCGTCACCGGCGACGCCCGCGAGGAGTTGGAGGCCGCGGCCGCTGAACAGGACGGGACCAGCGTCACCGCCTTCGAGAACGAGGCCGCCGCACAGCGGGCGTTCGACCAGCGACGGGTAGATGCGATATTGCGCGGCCAGTACGTGCCGTCAACGAGCGGGCCGGGGGAGCAGATAGCAGTCACTGCCACCGTCCCCGAAGGGAGCATCCGGTCGACGCTTATTGTCGTCGAAGTGCGTCGGGTCCTGAGCGCCCTAGAGCGTCAGGAGCGACTGGAGCGGACGCCGTATCTCGACCAGCCGCCCGTGCCGCTCCCGGACACCGTCAGCGCGAGCCAGTACTTCGGGTTCACCTACACCATTCTGATTCCGCTGCTCCTGTTCCTCCCGCCGTTCATCAGCGGCTCGGTGGCCGTCGACACCGTTACCGAGGAACTCGAACGTGGGACGATGGAACTGCTCCGTGTGGCCCCGGTGTCGCTGCTCGACATCATTGACGGAAAGGCGCTCGGGATGGTGTTGCTTGCCCCTGCACAGGCTCTCATGTGGCTTGCGCTGCTGTCGACGAACGGTATCGCCGTCTCGAACCCGGCGGCGATTCTGCTATTCCTCACGGCAGTCACCGTCGTTGTCGTGACGCTCGGGGTCGTGCTGGGCATCACGCTCCAGAACCGTCGCCCGGCGCAGTTACTGTTCTCCGTGCTTACCCTCGTGCTCTTTGGCGGAGCCGTACTCCTCCCGGAACACCCGGCAACGACGGTGGCGAAGCTTGCGGTCGATAGTCCAACCCTACTGACCTACAGCCACGTCGGCGGGGCGGTCCTGCTGGCGGTTGCCGGCTACGCCGTCGCCAGAGTGTACATCGGGCGAGTCGCAGCCGAATCACTGTAACCGACGGCGAACTTTTTTCGCCAGCGCGGACGCGAGTCCGAGCATGGAGTACACGACACTCGGGTCGACTGGCATGGAGGTCAGCCGGCTCTGCCTGGGCTGTATGAGTTTCGGCACCTCAGAGTGGCGCGACTGGGTGCTCGACGAGGACGAGAGCCGCGAGGTCATCGAGCGAGCCATCGACCTCGGCATCAACTTCTTCGATACGGCCAATATGTATTCGATGGGCGAGTCCGAGCGCGTCCTCGGGACCGTTCTCGATGACTACGACCGCGACGGGCAGGTCGTGGCGACGAAGGGGTACTTCCAGATGGACGAGGACAATCCTAACTCCGGCGGGCTCTCGCGGAAGGCCATCGAGCAGGAACTGTCGAACTCGCTTTCCCGGCTCGGGATGGACACCGTCGACCTCTATCAGACCCACCGCTGGGATTACGACACACCCATCGAGCAGACGCTCCGGGCGCTGGACGACGCCGTCCGGCGGGGACAGGCGCGGCACGTCGGCGCGTCGTCGATGTGGACCCACCAGTTCGCGGATGCGCTCCGGACGAGCGAGCGCGAGGGGCTGGAGCGGTTCGAGACGATGCAGAACCACTACAATCTGCTGTACCGCGAGGAAGAACGCGAGATGCTGCCGCTGTGTGACAAAGAGAACGTCGGCGTCATCCCGTGGAGTCCGCTGGCCCGGGGCTATCTCACCCGGCCGCACGAGCAGGTCGAGGAGACGGTTCGGGGCGAGACGGACGAATACGCCCGCGAACACCCCTACTACGAGGGCAACGGCCGCGAGGTCAACGAGCGCGTACAAGAGTTGGCCGACGAGTACGATGCCTCGATGGCACAGATAGCGCTGGCATGGGTGCTCGACAAGGAGTGGGTCGACGCACCGATTATCGGGACAAGTAGCCTCGAACACCTCGAAGAAGCGGTTGCAGCGCTCGAAATCGACCTCTCAGAGAGCGACGTGGAGTGGCTGGAGGCCCCCTACGAGGCGGTTCGGGTGTCAGGCCACGAATAATACTGTCGGCTGTCCGCCCGTGGGAGTTTCGCCGCCCCAAGCGAGTGTCCTGAAACGGGTACAGACAGCGGTTTATCCCGGCGAAATTGTTAAGACACAGTAAAATCAAACCTAGCTTGAGGGAAGGTAACAATGACCAACGCTCGGGGGCCGAGCAGCGAGACACTCGAGGAGACGGCGGGCGGTGACGCCTGCGTTTGCTCGATAGGCAATGCAGCCGAACACTACATGACCGGGATACTGGGGCTCGTCGCGACGCTCATCGTCGGTCTGCAGGCCTATCCGTGGCTACAGTCTGTCGCCGATACCACGTCGTATCTCGGGCCGACGTGGCTGGTGTTTAGCTTCGCCGCGATATGGCTCGTCTGCTGGATCGCACTGGAAGTCGCCTGGGAGTGGCGTGCTGGGCGCGTCCACCTGTTGTGACAGACAGTCAGTTGCGAACGCCAGCCGCGACGCGTTGCATCCCTTCGAAGTCGTCGTCGGAGTAGGCGATGAGTCGCACGTCTGTCAAGGATTCGGGCTGATACTCCTCGATGACAGCACAGATGATGTCGATACCTTCCTCGAAATCGAACCCAGCGATGCCACAGCCGATGGCCGGGAAAACGACTGATTCACAGTTTAGCGCGTCTGCTTCAGCCAGTACATTTCGGGTTGCGTTGCGGATGCTTTCAGCGGTTGACTGACCACCCGGTGGCATCGCGGCGGCGTGGATAACGTACTCGGCGTCGAGGTCGTAGGCATCGGTCGTGGCGACACCGCCGAGGTCGACCGGGCCTTTCGCGACGGCCTCGTCGTTCAGGCCCGACCCGGCCGCACGCTTGAGCGCCCCCGCGACGCCGGAGCCCATCCGCAGGCTCGTGTTCGCCGCGTTGACCAGTGCGTCCGCCGACTGTGCAGCGATGTCGCCCTGAATCACCTCGAACTCCATATGCGATGCTGGGAGCGGCACTGTCAAAATTTTAGTGCCGCCGCGACCGGCCGCACCTATTGGTATCTGTCACCGCTCCCCACGACAGGCAGAAACCTGTCTGGTCCCTACAGACAGACATGGACCTGCTGACGATGACGTGGCGGGACGTGGGGTTCATGCACTGGCCGGTCGAGCCAGACAGTGTCCAGTCGACGCTGCCGGACGGGCTCGATGTCGACACGTACGACGGGCAGGCATGGCTCAGTGTAGTCCCGTTCCAGATGGCGGACATCAGACCGCGAGGCAGTCCAGTCGGGCGGTCCTTCGGCGAACTGAACCTCCGGACCTACGTGGTCGCCGACGGGACACCGGGGGTGTACTTCTACAATCTCGACGCCGACGACCGCCTCAGCGTGACGCTGGCCCGACGGCTGTTCCAGCTGTCCTACTACCAGGCGTCGATGCAGGTCCGGACCGACGGCGACAGCGTCGAGTTCCGGAGCCGGCGGACCAGTTCGCGGGCCCCACCGGCGGATTTCCACGCCACCTACGAGCCGACTGAGCCGCCGTCGACACCCGAACCGGGCTCGGTGGAGTCGTTCCTGGTGGAGCGGTACCGCTTCTATGCCGCGAGCGACGACGGGACGGTGTACTACGCCGACATCGACCACGACCCGTGGCCGCTTCAGCGCGGGCAGGCAGATATTCGGACGAACGGGCTGTTCGCCGCGTCGGGGTTCGACAGGCCCGACGGCGACCCGCTCGTTCACTACTGCGCCGAGATACCGGTGACTGCGGGGCGGCTCCACCGGCTCGACGGGGTCGCCCAGTACACTGATTAGCGTGTCGCCCCCAGTGACTGTGTGGTCGCCCTCCGTCCGCTGCAGGTCACGTTAGACGACGTGTGCTTCTGTCACTGGCCGGTCTCCGAGGCAGCGGTACGAGCGGCAGTTCCCGACTGGCTCACCGTCGAGACGGCCGATGGCGACGCCTGGGTGTCGGCCGTCGTGGCGACTGTCGACCGCGTCGAGACGTTTGGTATCGAGGTCGCCGGGCCGTCTGAGTTGCTCACGGTTCGGACCTACGTCCGCGGCCCAACCGGTCAGCGCGGGGTCTGCGTGCTCGGGCTGTTCGGTGACGACAGGCGGACGGCGACAGCGGTCTCCGAACTGTTTCGTATCACAGTGGGAGATGCCGTCCCGCGGATGCTCTCAACGGCTGACCGTCGCCGGGTCCTTGATGCCGGCAACAGGCGGCTGTTCGAGTGCCGGTACACAGCCGGTGGTGACCCAGTGGCTATCCCGCCGGACTCGCTGGCCTCGTTCCTCGTCGACCGGCAGCGTTACTTCACAACGGGACGCTTTGGGACACGGCTCGTCGGCAGCGTCGGCCACGACCCGTGGCGACTCGACCGCGTTGACGCCACTGTGACCGGGTCTGTACTCTCACTAGTTGACATATCGGCCCGTAACTCGGACCCACTGGTTCATCACAGTCCTGCGCTTCGAGTGTCAATTGCCCCACCGGTACCGCCATAGCCGGGACCAGCGGGCAACCTAGCTCCCTTGAAATATAAGTACGGACAGACCGTTGGGGGGATAAGGACCTTGCCGCCCATATGACATCTGAAACTAATATACGGACGCTTGTTGTTGACGATAGCGATTTTTTCGCAGAGATGACCGCTGATACGCTCACGCAACAACACGACATTGAGTCCGTCGCTGCAAACAGCGCCGCGGAAGCGCTGGAACGGCTCGAGGGGGGCGGGTTCGACTGCGTCGTCAGTGACTACGAAATGCCCGAAATGGACGGGCTGGAGCTCCTTGAGGCGATCAGAGAGACAAACCCGTCTATCCCGTTCATTCTCCTGACCGGGCGAGGAGACGAGGAGACAGCGAGCGCGGCTATCGCGGCGGGCGTCGCCGACTACCTCCTGAAACTCGAAGTCGTCGAAGACAAACAGTACGGTCGGCTGGCAAACCGGATCGAGAACGTCGTCTCACAGGAGCGAACCCGCAAGAAGTTCGAATCGCTTGTGTCGGACTCACCAGACGGTATTGTCCACCTGACGACTAACGGAACCATCCTCTCAGTGAACCCTTCGATGGCAGGCAGGCTGGGTGCTGACCCCGATACGCTCGTCGGCCAGCAACTGAGTGCGGTGATGGACAGCGAGGCGGCCAACCAGCGTCTCGAAGCCGGGAAAAGCGCGGTCGAAAACGGGACTGCGACACGCTCCGAGGACGCTGTCGGAGGCCGACATTACCACAACCAGTATATCCCTGTCGACAGCCATCGCAAGTCAGATACCTTCCAGCTGGTCTCACGCGATATCACTGAACGTGTCGAGCGTCAGCGCGAACTGGAGCGCCAGAACGACCGACTCGAGGAGTTCGCCAGCGTCGTCAGCCACGACCTGCGGAACCCGCTGAATGTCGCTCAGGGCGCGGTCGACTTGCTCGGAGAGCCCGCCGATAGCGAGGAGGCCGAACTGGTCGCCAAGATCGACCGGTCGCTGGACCGGATGGGCTGTATCATCGAGGACGTACTCACACTGGCGCGGCAAGGCCAGACCGTCAGTGATCCACAGGAGACGGAGCTATCGACGCTGGCGTCGACCGCGTGGACCTGGATCGAGGCCGAACAGGCATCCATGTCGGTCGCGTCGAGCACGAAACTCGCCGCCGACAGTGGGCGTGCGCAGGACCTGCTGGCGAACCTGTTCCGGAACGCCATCGAACACAACGACGGCGACGTCGAAATCGAGATCGGATTACTGGAGTCCAACGACGGCTTCTACATCGCAGACAACGGCGAAGGTGTCGAAGGCGACGCCGAGGACGTGTTCGAGATGGGCTATTCCTCGACGAAGGACGGAACCGGGTTCGGCCTGGCTATCGTCGAACAGGTCGCTGAGGCCCACGGCTGGGAAGTGTCACTGACCGAGAGCGACAGCGGCGGGGCGCGTTTTGAGGTGTCGAGCGTCGAACTACACGACTGAGACGGACTTTTTACTGCCGGGTCCCCAGTAGTGGTAATGACAGTTGCGGGGGCTATCATCGACCTAGACGGAACGGTGTACCACGGAGACACGCTGTTGCCGGGCGCGGCGTCGGCAATTGATGTGTTCAGAGAGCGTGGCCTGGGAATCTGCTTTTTTTCGAACAACCCCATCCACGACGGGAGCGAGTACGTCGAGCGATTGCGTGGGCTGGGTGTCGACGCCCGTGAGGGTGAGGCCTGTTCCTCTGGCGTTGTCACCCGCGAGTACCTCAACGGGTCCCATGCGGGTGACGACGTGTTCGTCATCGGGAGTGACCCGCTCCGCAGTATGGTCACGGGGACAGAGGCACGGCTGGTCGAGGACCCCGCTGAGACCGACGTGTTGCTGGCCTCCTGGACGGATGGCTTCCACTACCACGACATGGTTGACGCGCTCCGGGCCATCGACGAGGAAACCGTCTTCCTCGGGACTGACCCGGACCGGACGTTCCCCGGCGAGGACGGCGACCCGGTCCCCGGTTCCGGGGCGATAATCAACGCCGTTGCCGGCGTCATCGAGCGGGATCCGGACCGGATACTCGGCAAGCCATCGGAGATTGCCGTTCAGGCGGCGCTGGAACGGCTGGACTGTGCCCCAACAGAGTGTGTTATTATCGGCGACCGACTGGAGACAGACATCGCGATGGGCGAGCGGAACGGCATGACGACCGTTCTCGTCCGGACCGGCGTGTCCAACGAGCGGTCACTGGAACGGAGCGCCGTAACGCCCGACTACGTCATCGACTCGCTGGGAGACATCGAAGAAGTGCTGACGTCGCTCGACGTGTGACAAAGAGTTGGTAATTCACCTGCGACTTTATTTTGACGGCGACCGTACCTTGCAGTGGTGTTTCCAATGGGCAAAGACATCCTCATGATCGCCGGTGACTTCGTCGAAGACTACGAAATAATGGTGCCGTTTCAGGCACTACAGATGGTTGGCCACGAGGTCGACGCGGTGTGTCCCGACAAAGCGGCCGAGGAGACAGTCAAGACAGCGATACACGATTTCCGCGGCGACCAGACCTACATGGAGTCCCGCGGCCACGACTTCGTCCTGAACGCGACGATGGCCGACGTAAATCCCAGTGACTACGACGCACTCGTCGTTCCCGGCGGGCGTGCCCCCGAATATCTCCGGACGTACGACGAGGTGCTGGATGCAGTACAGCACTTCTTCGAGGAGGACAAACCGGTCGCAGCGCTGTGTCACGGTCCGCAGATTCTCGCCGCCGCCGACGTGCTCGACGGCTACGAGATGACGTCGTACCCGGCCTGTCGCGCCGAGTGTGAGGCCGCCGGGTGTTCGTGGGTCGACGAAGTGGTCACCGACGGCAACCTCGTCACCGGGCAGGCCTGGCCCGACCATCCCGAGTGGCTTGCGCAGTTCATGACGCTCCTTGGCGACGACGTGTCCCACGGCGAGCCGATTCCCGCTGACGACTGAGGCCACAGAAGTTTGGTGGGATTCATAACAAACAAATAACGTGGGCGTTTCCCTCCGTTGAGGCGGGTGGGAACTGGCATAGTGCACCATTACGTTCGCCCGCCTCGTTTTCAGCGCTTATAGAATATGATAGATACTAGTAACTGGTTGTGACGACCGGCAGGGAGCCACGGACGTGTCACAGTGGCACCAGATTTGTTATGCTGGGGAGAGAACAGTTGCGTGTAATGCCCTCCGACACACATTCCACTGATGACCGCGGCTGTCCGAAGTGTGGTCACACCGGCACTGACGTGGGTAGCATCTCGACCACGGGCGGCGGCCTCTCGAAGATGTTCGATATTCAGACCAACCAGTTTCAGGTCGTCACGTGTACAAACTGCGGCTACTCGGAGCTGTACCGTGACACCGGGTCTGGCGGGAGCGACCTGGCAGACATCTTCCTCGGCTAACGATGCCTGCCATGACCGGGCTGTTCCTCGTGGTCGTGTTGCTCGCGGTGGCCGCACCGCTGGCCCTGTACGCGCTGGTTCGAAGCGAGCACGACCAACGCGTCGAGACGGACCGTGAGACCGCCGAACGGCTTGCTCGGCGCGATACAGACGACGAAAGTCGCGTCCGGTGAGTACTTGGGATATCCCATCGACTGTAGGCGTGGGTTGTTCAGACATCGGGACTGTACCACGAGGGTCCAGAACGTCGCAGGCCACGAATAAACTCCAAACAATGGGAAAGTGTACCGATGTCGAACCTTTTATCATAATACTCCCACAACGTCCGACCATGGTTGACAGAGAAGACCTCCGCTCACAGTTCGTTGAGGCGTTCGAGGAAGCAGACTACCCGATATCCAGTCCGATGGACCTCGTCCCGGCACTTCCGGGCGGTCCGTCGACGAAGTTCGAGTCCGGCGATTTCTCGATGACAGCGATGGAACTGAACACGAAGCTCAACGGGGAGTTCCCGTACGAGAGTGTCGACGACTTCGTCGACGACGTCATGGCTTCGCTCGAAGACCAGGACCTCATCTGACGGGCCACACTGGCTCTCGGCCGTTTTACCGGTTTCACGCGATAACTCGCGAGAGTCCCGGACGAACGAGTCGCTAGCCGTTCCGGCGTACCCTTGAGGTTTATCAGGGCAACGTCCCTAGTCAATGTATGGTCGGCTTGCCGGGGATTGAGACGCTTGTTCAGACGTTCGGACCGTTTCTCATCCCCGCAACGCTGTTCGTTCTGGGTGCCATCGGCTATCTGTTCCTGTGGCTGCTGACCCGGAACCGACGCGAAACGTACGCTGCCGACGAGTGACAGCGGGCAGCCAAATGTGGACGGCGCACAATGTTGTTGGAACCGCCAATTTTTTGGGTTAGATTCGTCTAATTTGGTGTATGCTGAGTGCCAAGATGGAGGATTATCTGAAGGCTATCTATCGCCTTGAGCGGGACGGCGACCCGCCGATTGCTCCGTCTACTATCGCCGAGATGCTGGACGTTACGGCACCGACGGTCACCAGTATGGTCGAGAAGCTGGCTGACCGCGGGCTGGTCGAACGCGAGAAGTACAAGGGCGTGCAGACAACGCCGGAAGGCGAGACGGTGGCGCTGGAGATTATCCGCCACCACCGCCTGCTTGAGACGTTTCTCACCGAGCAGCTGGGGTACGACTGGGCCGAGGTCCACGAGGAAGCGGAGGTGCTCGAACACCACATCAGCGAGGAGTTCGAGCGACGGGTCGCGGCAGTCCTCGACGAACCGGAGTTCGACCCCCACGGGGACCCGATTCCCAGCGACTCGCTGGACCCCATCGACGACGAGTCCGCGACGGCGCTGTCAGAACACGGCGAAGGGGGGCGACTTGAAGTTGCACGGGTCCGGGACCGTGACCCCGACGAACTCACGTATCTCTCCGACGCCGGCATCACGCCGGGGACCGTGCTGACTATCGAGGAGGTCGCCCCCATCGGGATGGTGACAGTCCAGCTGGAGAGCGGGTCGTCGGTGTCGCTCCCGGACCACATCGCCGATGCGATTCAGGTCCGCGCACCGGATACGCAGGGCGAAGACGGAGTGAGCCAGGCGTGAGCGACGCGACGTGGCTGACAGTGGTCGCGATAGCGGCCGGTGCGCAGTTGGCGGTCCTCCCCGGCGAGAAGGTCCAGTTCATCATCGCCGGCCTGTCGACGCGGTTCAACCCGTTCCTCGTCGTCAGTGCCGCGGGCACCGCCTTCGCCGGCTGGACGGCACTGGAGATCTGGTTCGGCTCCGCGATCACGTCGGTACTGCCGGGAATCGTTCTCGAAAGCCTCACCGCCGGGATGTTCCTGCTGTTCGCGATACTACTGCTCCGCAGTGCCCCGGCAGCCGGCGCAGAGCAACAGGAGCCTGCGTCCGGCTTCACCACTGACGGCGGACAGCTAGACGTTCGCGTTCCCGTCGTCGACTGGCAAGTACCGAACAAGCTCGGCGGCTTCCTCCCAATCTTTGCGATGATGGCCTTCGGCGAGTTCGGCGACAAGACTCAGCTCATTACAATCACGCTCGCCGCCCAGTACAGCGCCCACGCCAGCGCTATCTGGACCGGTGAGATGCTCGCCATCATTCCGGTGAGCCTCGCCAATGCGCTGTTTTTCCATCGGTTCGCCCATCGGTTCAACCTGCGGAAAGCTCACTTCGTCGGCGCAGGGCTGTTCCTGTTTTTCGCCGCGGACTTCGCCCTGAGCGTGACGATGGGGGTCTCGCTGTGGGAAACGATGGTCTCATCCATCGCGGCGCAGGTGGGCGCCTGAGACGAACGGCTGATTTGAGCGACAGAAGACTTTTCCAGAACGGCTGAACAGTTCCGAGTAATGCCCTCCAGACGTAGCGTTCTCACAGCAGGAACACTCGTTGCACTCTCGGGCTGTGCAGCACTCAGTCCTGCGAGCGCTCGACTCGCTGGCGTACGGCTAACGAACACCGGTTCGGCGACACGTACGTTCGAATTCACGGTCACGGTCGACAGTGAGACGATGTACGAGGAGACACATACTGTGAGGGCCGCGGAGGACGGTGCAACCGTGGAGTTGGACGATACGCTGCCGGACAGACAGGGCAAGATAACGATAGCGACGGCCATCGCCGGGACCGATATTTCAGAGGAGACAACGTTTGATGATAACAACTGTTACGATGTCATTGTCGAGTACACCGCTGACAACGTCGTCCACTGGCAGAGCGGGCGCAGCGACTGTGACGCATTCCAGTGACTCGCTCATCGGCCAGCGTTTCGTCGCCAGCCGTGGCTCCCGGTTGCAATCATCAACTTCAGTCGAGAAAGTCGTTCAGTCCTGGCTGATAGTGTCGAGTTCTCGCGTTTCATCCGGCGCGCCTGTCTGTCGGACTTTCCCGGCAAAGACCGAGAGGACGTAGATTCCCACTGCGACGAGAACGATGACGCCGCCGGCTGTCGCACCGGCGTAGTACGAGATACCGATACCGAGCAGGACGGCCAGTTCAGCCAGTACAATCGAGACCAGCAGTGATTCCGAGAAGCTCCGGGACACCTGTGTCGCGCCGGCGACCGGGACGACCAGCATGGCCGCGACGAGGATGACGCCCATGATCTGCATCGCGCCGACGACGACGAGCGCCGTCAGCATCACCATAATCCGGTTGTACCAGGCGACCGGGAGCCCGGCGACGGCGGCGGCGGTCTCGTCGAACGTGACGTACAGCAACTGATTGCGGGTGAGCGCGACCGTCCCAACGATGACGCTGAACAGCCCGAGCATGATGACCGCATTCTCGGCGGACACCGTCGAGAGGTTGCCAAAGAGGTACTGATTGATACCGACGGCCAGACCGCCAGCGTTGAGACTGATGAGGACCGTCCCCAGCGCGAACCCCGTCGAGAGGACAATCGCCATCGACACGTCGTTGTAGGCGTCGGTCGCCTCGGAGATGAGTTCGATAAGCAACGCCGCGATGACAGCCACGACGACGGCGGTGAGATACGGCGAAACACTCAGTTCGAGGACGGCGTTGAGAAACAGCCCGACAGCGACGCCAGCGAAGGCTGTGTGGGCGAGTGCGTCCCCGATGAGGGCGAGCTGGCGGTGGACGAGAAAAGTCCCGATTAACGGTGCGATGACGCCGACACACAGCCCAACCAGTATCGCCCGGTACATGAACGTGTACTCTGGATTGATGAGGTCCAGTCCGGTCAGCTGGTAGAGTAGTGCCAGAAGCCAGTACCACACTTCGAGAATCGGGAGGAACGCCTCGTAGACGCCGCCAGCAGCAAACGCAAGCGTCATCGGTTACCTCCGGTCAGCGACTGCGCACCCGTCCCGAACGCTCTGGCCAGCGCCGCACTGTCGGTGAATTCCGCCGATGGCCCGTCGAAGTATATCTCGCGGTTCAGGCAGATAACGCGCTCCGCGTGTTCGATGACGGCCTGAAGATCGTGTTCGATGAGCAGGACAGTGATGCCCTCGGCGTGGAGCGATTCGAGCAGTCCGTAGAAGGCGTCGACCGATTCGGTATCCACGCCGACGGTCGGTTCATCCAGAACGAGCAGGTCAGCCTCACCTGCGAGCGCCCGGGCGATGAACGCCCGCTGGCGCTGCCCGCCGGAGAGCTGGGTGATTCGCCGGTCGGCGAACCCCGACATCCCGACGGTATCGATGGCCCTGTCGACGATACGCCAATCGGCCGCGGAGAGACGCCCGAACCCGACGTGTGGGAACCGGCCCATCTTGACCACTTCGCGGACCGTTATGGGCATCTCCCGGCTCGTCCCGGCACGCTGTGCGACGTAGCCGACTCTGGCGCCGTCGTCGAACGCCGTTGCGTCGACGCCGAACAGCTCTGCAGTCCCGGCATCGGGCTCCAGCAGGCCGAGCAGCAACTGCATGAGCGTCGACTTGCCGGAGCCGTTCGGGCCGACCACGGCGACGTACTCCCCGGCGTCGATACTGGCACTGATGTCTTCGACGACGGGCGTGGACGTGTACCCGAACGACACGTCCGCGAGTTCGACGACAGATGGCTGGCTCTCGTTCGATTCGGTCGGCGCTTCGTCGGCATCGTCTCTGTGTTGTGAACACATTGTCGGTTTCATTCGAAGTTCCGCCAGGTCTCGCTCCAGCCGTCGGGGCCCGCGTCTGCAGGTGCCGTGTTGCCCAGAACGACCTCGAACGTCGGCATATTTATCTGGTAGGCGATTTCCTCGTACCCCCAGCCGTTTTCGACCCACTCCTCACGGACGCCAGCATACGGCGTCACGGGGTAGTAGGCTTCGACTGGTGTCTCGGCGAGGAGCTGCTTTGCAGGCTTGCGCGTCTCGAAGACACCGGCCCCAATGTACCGGATGTCATTGTCCTCGATGACCGCTTTCGCTTCGGTGATGTCCGAGGGCTTCACGTCACCGCTGGCAGCGAGGTTGACCACGAGCGGGCGCATCTCGACGCCGTAACGCGAGCCGATGTACTGGAAAGCGTTGTGCGCCGCAAGCTGGACCACGTTCCTGTCGGCCCGGTCGAAAATATCGGCGTAGTCCGCGTCGATGCGGTCGAGAACGTCCGCGTTGTACGTCTCGGCGTTGTCCCGGAGCGTATCTTCGGCGTCCGGTGCGAGCGCGACCAGCCCCTCGGTAATATTGTTGACCGACTGTTTCGCGCGTTGCGGGTCGAGCCAGAAGTGGGGGTCGCTGGCTCTGTTCTGTCCGACACCCTCTTCGTCGCGGTCGAGACTCGCCGCGAGCGATTCGAGTTCGATACCCTCACGGACGTTGATGAGTTCGGTATCGACGTTGTCGTCTTCGAGGGTCTGAATCGCGCGGTCAGCCCATGGCTGGAAGTCCGGGCCGACGTGAATGAACGCGTCCGCGTCGATGATATCTCGCGTGATCCCAGCGTCCGGTTCCCAGCCGTGGCCGTGCAGTCCAGTCGGAATGAGGTTCTTGACCGTTATCGGCGTCCCGCGGGCGACCTTTCGAGCAAAGTCATAGAAACTGAAAAACGACGCAACCGCGACCGGTCCGTCCGCACCACTGGTGCTGTCGCTGCTATTCGTTGCCGCTTCCGTCCCGCCGCCGGTCAGACAGCCGGCAAGGCCGGACGCAAGGACCCCCGCCCCGGCACTGAGTGCCTGCCTGCGGGTGACCCTACACGACTTATCGTCACAGGGTTGGTTAGTTTCCATGTGTTGCTTGCTGTCGGGAAAGGGTATAATAGTTCCCCTCTAATCAGAGTATTAGACTAATCTAATAAGGCAGGTCACTTGTGGCTGAAATCTACTCGGTGTCACAGACACGAGCGGACACAACACATAAACCGGCGCTCGAAGTTGGTCCGATATGCCCGGACTCGACGACACGGACCACGAAATCCTCCGGTTGCTGCTCGAAGACGCGAGGCGACCATACAGCGACATCGCCGAACGAGTTGACCTCTCGGCCCCTGCAGTTTCGGACCGCGTCGACCGACTCGTCGAAATGGGACTGATACAGGGGTTTACTGTCGATGTCGACCGCTCGCTGTTACAGGCCGGCGTGCCGGTCCTGATCGAGATAGATGCAAAGCCGGGTCGGGCCGCCGATATCGCCGAGTCGGTCAGCGACGCAGACACCGTCGAGCGGGTCTATCGAACTGCCGGCGGCCGAGTCGTGCTCGCGGCGACCGTTCCTCAGGCCGACGCGAGCGAACTCCTCGCCGAACACGTCGACCTCGGGGACGTGGACCGCTACGAGGTGCGGATGATTGCGGACAGCGAGTGGACCGCCGGGCTAGGTGCGGCGGAGTTCGCGCCCGACTGTGCGGAGTGTGGCAACACCGTCGATGAAGAAGGCGAGCAGCGCACACTCGACGGAGAGCGATACTACTTCTGCTGTGGGTCCTGTGCAGGGCGATTTGTCGACCAGTACAAGTCGCTGAAAGACAGTGCCTAAACTACGATAGTCCCTTTTGATTGCTGACTTTCCGGCGGTGGGAGTTTGGATACCAACCTAATAGTCTGCTTTGAGATTCGAATCAAAGGGACAAACCGCATGAATACGGAGGACGTACAATGAAACAAGATGAGTAACCGGACCACTCGGCTCGAACTGACGGGGATGAGCTGTGCCAACTGCGCGGGCACTATCGAGGAGTCGGTGGGCGAGCTGGACGGGGTCTCGTCCGTCGACGCGAACTACGCTACCGACGGGGGGAGCGTCGAGTACGACCCTGACGTGGTGTCACTGGCTGATATCGTCGCCGCCGTCGAAGACGCTGGCTACGGTGTGGCGACGGAGACGGTGACCGTCGGCATCACCGACATGTCGTGTGCGAACTGTGCAGACGCCAACGAGGAGGCGCTGGAAGGGACCGCGGGCGTCATCGACGCCAGCGTGAACTACGCCACCGACGAAGCCCAGGTCACCTACAACCCGGCCGACGTGTCGCGTGCGGACCTCTACGACGCTATCGAATCCGCCGGCTATACACCCGTAAGGGAGGACAGTAGGAGTGCAAACGGCGATGGCGACGATGGTGAGCAGTCCGGCGCTGACCGCCGTGCCGCCGCGCGCAACGAGGAGACGCGCAGACAGCTCCGGCTCACGCTGTTCGGAGCGGTGCTGTCGGCCCCGCTCTTGCTGTTCATGGCGGACCACCTGTTCTCGCTCGGCCTCGTCGGCGAGACGGTGCTGGGAGTGCCACAGGGCTGGGTTGCGTTCGCGCTGGCGACGCCGGTCCAGATACTGCTGGGCAAGCCGTTCTACGAGAATTCCTACAAGGCGCTGGTCAACAACGGGCGGGCGAACATGGACGTGCTCATCGCACTGGG
Source organism: Haloarcula sp. JP-Z28 (assembly GCF_011440255.1). Classification (NCBI taxonomy): domain Archaea; kingdom Methanobacteriati; phylum Methanobacteriota; class Halobacteria; order Halobacteriales; family Haloarculaceae; genus Haloarcula; species Haloarcula sp. JP-Z28. Next base: position 20,118 of record NZ_JAAOHT010000016.1, read on the forward strand.
TTCCTCGACAGCGTACGTCTACTCGGTGGCTGCGCTGTCCGGCCTCATCGCGAGCACGGGGCTGTACTTCGACACGGCCGCGCTGATCCTCGTGTTCATCACGCTCGGAAACTACCTCGAAGCCCGCTCGAAGAGCCAGGCCGGAGCCGCCATCCAGCAACTGCTTGAGATGGAGGCTGACACGGCAACGGTCGTCCGCGAGGACGGCAGCGAGGAAGAGATTCCCATCGACGAGGTCGGGGTCGGCGACCGGCTGAAAGTCCGGCCCGGGGAGAAGATTCCGACGGACGGCGTCGTCGTTGACGGCGATTCGGCGGTCGACGAGTCGATGGTGACCGGCGAGTCGGTCCCGGTCGAGAAAGGTGAGGGCGACGAAGTCATCGGCTCGACGGTGAACCAGAACGGCGTCCTCAAAGTCGAGGCGACGAAAATCGGCTCGGAGACGGCTATCCAGCAGATAGCAGAGCGGGTCCGGCAGGCCCAGTCGCGCCAGCCCGACATCCAGAACGTCGCCGACCGCATCTCGGCGTACTTCGTCCCGGCGGTCATCGGCAACGCCGTCCTCTGGGCGGTGCTGTGGGCGGTCGCGCCGGAGACGCTGGCTGCAGTCGTCGACGCGCTCCCGCTGTGGGGGCTGGCCGCGGGCGGCCCGGCCGGCGTTGGCGTGAGCGAGTTCGCTATCGTCGTGTTCGCGTCTGCCGTCCTGATTGCCTGTCCCTGCGCGCTGGGGCTGGCGACGCCCGCGGCGACGATGGTCGGGACGGCTATTGGCGCGCGCAACGGCGTCCTGTTCAAGGGGGGCGACGTGCTCGAACGCGTCCACGAGGTCGACACCGTTGTCTTCGACAAGACGGGGACGCTGACGAAAGGCGAGATGGAACTCACGGATGTGGAGGTTGTCGGTCCTGCGACGGACGGCGGGGCGCTCAAGCCCGAGCGCGAACGGACCGAGGCGTTCGTCCTCGAAGTCGCCGCCAGCGCCGAACACGCCAGCGAACACCCGCTGGCTGAGGCCATTGTCGACGGCGCACGCGAGCGCGGTATCGAAGTCGATGATCCCGACGAATTCGAGAACGTTCCCGGACAGGGCGTGAAGGCGACGACGCGCCACGGTCGCGTCCTCGTCGGCAACCGGAAACTGCTGTCCGAGGCCGGCGTCGACACCGCGCCGGCGGAGGAGCGGATGGACGCGCTCGAACGCGAGGGCAAGACGGCGATGCTGGTCGCGCTGGCCGAAGATGCAGACGATGACGACACCGAGGGCGACAGCGACCCGGACTATCGGCTCATTGGCATCGTCGCCGACGCGGACACGGTCAAAGAATCGGCGAAGGCCGCCGTCAGTGGGCTGCGAGAGCGCGGGCTTGGCGTCTGGCTCATTACCGGCGACAACGGGCGGACTGCCCGCGCTGTCGCTGAGGAAGTCGGAATCGACCCCGACAATGTGATGGCCGACGTGCTCCCGGAGGACAAAGCCGACGCCGTCGATGAACTCCAGAGCGACGGCGACCAGGCGATGATGGTCGGCGACGGCGTCAACGATGCGCCAGCGCTGGCGGCCGCGAGCGTCGGCTGTGCTATCGGTTCGGGGACCGACGTGGCAATCGAGGCCGGAGACGTGACACTGCTCCGGGACGACCCCGCCGACGTGATGAAGGCCATCCGGATCTCCGAGGCCACGCTCCAGAAGATCAAGCAGAACCTCTTCTGGGCACTCGGGTACAACACGGTGATGATTCCGCTGGCCTCGCTGGGACTCCTCCAGCCGGTGCTTGCCGCCGCGGCGATGGCCGCCTCGTCCGTGTCGGTGCTCGCAAACAGCCTCGCGTTCCGCCGGTACACACCTGATTCGGCGTACCGGCTGCTCGGGTTCCTCCGTCGCTGAGCCGTCTCCAGCAGACTCATTTGTCGCCGGGCCTCACTTGCAAACAGTGACTGCTGAGGAGCGTGTCGCCGACGAGCCGACAGGAGAGACAGTGTCACAGCCGGGCGGCCTCGGCGTTCGGCTCCGCGCGCTCTGGCGGGCGCTCGTCATCGTCTGGCAGTTCGTCCCGCTGCTCTGGCAGTGGGGCCGGGACCGGAAGCGGTTCCTCCTGTTCGGCCGGTCCCGGTCAGTGGCCCCCGAGACGCGGACGCGGCGCGCCCGCTACCTGAAGGATACGTTCGTCGACCTCGGCCCGGCGTTCATTAAACTCGGACAGATGCTCTCGACTCGGCCTGACGCCCTGCCACGGGCGTACGTCGGCGTCCTCTCAGAGCTACAGGACAACGTCCCACCTGACGCGTGGGCGACCATCGAGCCAGTTATCGAACGCGAACTGGGCGACGATATCGATACGCTGTTCGAGGCATTCGACACGACAGCCATTTCGGGAGCCTCGCTGGGCCAGGTGTACGAGGCACAGATCGACGGCCAGCGGGTCGCCGTGAAAGTGCTTCGACCCAACATCAGAACGCGCGTCGAATCCGACCTGCGCGTGCTGTCGACGCTGCTGCCCGTGCTCACCTACGGCGCGGACCCGGGCCAGGCATTTACGCTGGAAAATCTCACCGAAGAGTTCGCAACGACGGTCCGCCGGGAGATGGACTACGGCCACGAGGCGCGAATGCTCCGTGAAATCGGCGACAACTTCGCAAACGACGACGACATCGCCATCCCGGACGTCGTCGGGAGCCACTCGACGGACCGCGTGCTGACGATGACGTACCTCGACGGCGTGAAAATCGACGACGTAGAGCGGCTGGACGAACTCGGCATCGACAGGCCGGCACTCGTCCGCCGGCTCGAAGAGGTGTACATCCAGATGATCGTCGAGGACGGCCTCTTCCACGCTGACCCCCATCCCGGCAATCTGGCGGTCCAGCCCGACGGGACGCTCGTCTTCTACGATTTCGGGATGACCGGCTACCTCGGTCCCCGAACACAGGACCAGCTGCTTGAGTTCTACGTCGGACTGGCGACTGATGATGTAGACCGCGTGATGGACGCCTTCGTCGAGATGGGTGCGCTTGACCCGATGGCAGACCGTGACGTGATGCGGGAAGCGTTCGACATCGTTATCGAGCAGTTCCGCGGCGAGGACATCAGTGAGTACCGCATCGAACAGCTCGTCGGCCAGTTCGAGACGCAACTGTACGAGTTCCCGATGCGGCTGCCACAGGATCTGGCGCTGGTGGTCCGGGTAACGACGGTCCTTGAAGGCGTCTGTCGCACGCTCGACCCCGAGTTCGACTTCATCGAGATCATCTCCGAGTACGTCATGGAGCAGGGCGCTGGGGACGACGTTCGAGAGCAGATCAAGACGGAAATCCAAGAGGCAGTGACTGGCTCGACCCGGTCAGCAGTGCGGGCAGCCCCGAAGGTGGAGGACGCACTCGACAGAGTCGAGCGCGAAGAACTGCTCGTCAAGACCGTGCTCGAAGACTCTGATGGGCTAAGCCGGGTGCTCGCCAAGCGACTCCTGCTCGGTATCGTCGCCAGTGCCGGCGTGCCGGTGAGTGCCTACCTCTACACCGTGAGCGGGCTTCAGCCAGCAGGCCTCGCACTGGGCGGGAGCGCGGCGGTGCTCGGAATTCTCGCGTGGTCGTTCCGCCGACGGCGCGGACCAGCGCTGTCGACGCCACAGTTCACCCGCCATGAGATGCAACAGCGGCAGGCGACCGACGCTGCGGACGGAGACGAGTAGGCAAGCGCCGACGGTTTCCCACAAGACAGCGGCGCTCAGAGTTCGCCTTTGGTCGCCATTTCACGGATTTCTGCGGCCCGTTCGCGTATCTCCCCGAGTTCCTCGTCGCTTTTGTTGTCGACGTGGCTGTACATCAGTCCCATCCGGTGGTTCGACCGGAGCGTCTCCTCGTTGCGGTCGAGGAAGTCCCAGTACAGCGCGTTGAACGGGCAGGCTCCGTCACCCGTGGTCTTCGTTTTGTAGTACGGACAGCCCGAGCAGTAGTCGCTCATCTTGTCCACGTAGTTCGCCGAGGAGGCGTAGGGTTTGGTGGCGAACACGCCCGCGCCGTACAGCCCCATCTCGACGACGTTCGGCGTCGTCACCCAGTGGAAGGCGTCGACGTAGCCAGCGTGGAACCAGCGGTTCAGCTGTGCCGGCTCAACGCCATAGATGAGGCCGAAGTTCGCGAGAATCATCAGCCGCTCGATGTGGTGTGAATACCCGCGCTCCCGGACCCCGTCGACCACGTCGGAGAGACACGCCATGTCGGTGTCGCCGTTCCAGTAGAAGTCGGGCAAGGCCTCGTTCGCGCCAAGCTGGTTCGCTTCGGCCAGACTGGGCATCTCCCGGCGGTACACGTGCCGAAGAAACTCCCGCCAGCCGAGCACCTGCCGGATGAACCCTTCAACGCTGTTCAGTGGCGCATCGCCGTCCTCGTAGGCGGTGATAGCGCGCTCGATGACCTCCGCAGGGCCGAGGAGTCCCAGATTGAGCGACGTGGAAAGCAGGCTGTGGCTCATCGCCCACTCATCTTCCAGTATCGCGTCCTGGTACGAGCCGAACTCAGTCAACCGGTCCGTGACGAAATGGTCCAGTGCTTGGACGGCTTGGCGGCGAGTGACGGGCCAGCGGAACGGCTCTGGGTCGGCCCAGTCACCGCCGTATGGTCGCTCGTCGTAGCTTCCATCGAACGTCGAATCGACCCACTCGATAACGTCTTCGGTCACGTCGTCCGGCTCGAACTGCGGTGGCTCCGGTGGCGTCCACCCGTCGGGTGGCGTCTCACGGTTCTGGTCGTCGTAGTTCCACTCGCCGCCAACTGGGTCGCCATCCGCCATCAGGTAGCCCGTCTCCCGGCGCATGAACCGGTAGAAGTCCTCGTGGCGGTAGCGGCCGTCGCCGCGCCACTCGTCGAACTGGGACGATGCGCAGAGGAACCGTTCGTCGGCGACAAACTCGACGGCTCCGCCTGCCTCGGCGACCAGCGATTCGAGGCGCGCCTGTGCGGACTCAGTCTGCGGTCGGTGAGTCACGAGTGTGTCGTCAGGGTTGGCCTCAAAGTGTGCCGCCAGTCCGTCCTCAAAGGTCTCTGTCTGCTGGTATCGGACCGTTCGGCCGTCGTCCCGGAGATTGTCGCGGAAATGTCGCATCGCGCTGAACAGCAGAATCAGCTTGTGTGGGTGGTACGGCAGCTTGCGGGCGAACGACTCCGATTCTATCAGAAGCACCGGTTCGTCAGGTCGTCGAGCGACGGGTCCGGACCGCCGGATGAGGTGGTCACCGCGAAGCCAGACAGTCATCGGCAAACGGACACTCCCATTAGTTACAGTATATGCCTGTATCCGCATCAATCCCCGTCCGAACTGTGTTGGTATCCCGGGACAGCGGGGTGGTCAAAACCTCAATTATTGTTTCTTTACAAACGACAGAAGCGACTTCCTTATAAGTACACAGTCATAACTTTAAATGCATGACAAACGACCTCGACAGACGGACGTTCATTCGCACGACGGCGGCCGTATCAGGCGCTGGACTCCTCGCTGGCTGTGGCGGGTCCGGCGGCGACGGTGGCAGCGACGAGACGGAAGCCGAAGAAATGGAGACCACCGAAGCCGAGGAGATGGAATCCACTGAAACTGAGGAAATGGACACCGAGAGCAGCGGTGGGATGGAAACCGCCGAAGCGCCGAGCGAGGTCGCAGACTACGTTGGCGAGTCGTCGAATTTCGATGGCTCCATGGTCGTGATGACGGACCAAGACGAGGTTTCCGTCTCCGTCGGGGCCGAAGGCAACGGCGGCGCGTTCGCCTTCGACCCGCCGGCGATAAACGTCTCGACCGGAACGACGGTCGTCTGGGAGTGGACCGGCCAGGGGGCCGGCCACAACGTCAAGTCCGAAGGCGACGGGCCGCTTGACTCGGGTTCGGCTGTCGCAGAGGAAGGAACCACCTACGAGTACACGTTTGAGGAAACCGGCACCTACCTCTACAACTGTGTCCCGCACAAGGCGCTCGGGATGGTCGGCGCAGTCGTCGTCGAATAACGGATAGCTGTCTGGCAGATTTTATCGTGTTACCAGCGTGGAGCGACTGGTGACGTACAGCGAATACGCGATGACGGCGAAGCCGACCGCGGTGAGCGCGTTCTCGAAAATCAGTGCGGCATCGGTGGGTAAACCGAACAGCTGGTCCGCGACGCCAGCGATGAGCGACCCGACAGTAATGGTCGCGAATCCGACGGCGAGATACGTGAGCCCGGTCGCCCTCGTTGTCAACGCTGCGCGAGCAGCGAAGTAGGTGATGAGCCCGCCAAGTAACACTGTTACCGTCTTGAATCCGATGACGATGAGTGGGATATCTCCGTTCATAGTTCCTCGCTGACGCGCGACCACAGGAGTGCGAGCCGGTCGCTTGGCCGCTCCTCGGCAGGCAGCACGTCGACCTCGAACGCGCCGTCGGCGTCGATCCCGACGAACACCCCGTCACAGTCCCGAATGTACGCCGTCGCGTGATGACCGTCGGCACGCACCTCTGTTTCCTCAGCGACCAGTTCGGCCTCGCTCAACTATTCGAGCTTCCGGTAGGTGCTTGTCTGGGGCAGGTCACAGACCGAGGCAACCTCTTTGGCTGGCAACGGCTCGTCGAGCACCCTGAGGATGTCGCGACAGTCAGGGTCGGCGAGGGCGTCGAACAGCGCCTGTGTCTCGCTCGCGTCGTTGTATGCCACGGAGGGGCCCTCTCAGGGGACGGGTGGAAGTGGTTCTGCGGACGGTTCGGTCTCGATATGACGGGGCATCGACGTGAAAGCTGTGGGATATTGTTCCCACGGTGTCCTGCGGTACCCCGGCAGCCGCTCCCAGTCAGTGTCGGGAATATAAACCACCCTCAGATAAAGGGCGACTGTTTGTTTCCAGAATCTGGAAAGGGGCACCCCTTTTTCTATCATCGAATATCAACGACTAGTTTGCTATGCAACGGCCCTCCACGCGTAGACAGTTTCTCGCAGGCACGGGGTTGACAGCGCTCGCCGTTACCGCCGGGTGCGTTTCCTCAAGCGGCACAGGCCCGACTGACAATGAGACCGAAGCCGCTACATCGACACCAGAATCTCTTGACACTTGGTTTGACGACTCCAACGGCTACGATGGCGAGCCCGTCAAGTACGGCCCCCTCTCACAGCCAGTGATCATGGTCGGTGAGACAACCGACGGGGGCCTGGCATTCGATCCGCCAGTCATCGAAGTGTCGCCGATGACAAACGTTACATGGGACTGGACTTCCCATGGTGGTCAACGGAACGTCGTCGCGCTTGATGGTACCTTCGACAGTGGTCGGACGAACGCCCAGATCGGGACGAGCTACAACTACATCTTTGACGAGGTCGGCGAGTACCCCTACGTCTCCGAGCCCCACCGCGATGAGGGAATGAAAGGGGCGGTCATCGTCAAAGAACGGGAGTCCTCAGGATACCCTGCCATCGATCAGTGGCTCGGGTCAACGGGCAACTTCGACGGGACCATTACCGACCGCACCGGTAAGTCTGAAGCCACAGTTGCCGTTGGCGCAGAAGGCAATGGCGGTCAGTACGCGTTTGACCCGCCCACGATCAAGATTTCAACAGGGACAACGGTCATCTGGGAGTGGACCGGCGCTGGCGCAGCACACAATGTATTCTCGACTGACGGTAGTCAGATGGAGTCGGATAGCGTTATTTCGGACGACGGTAGTCCGCTTGATTCAGAACTCGTTTCAGAGGAAGACAGTACCTACAAGCATACCTTCGAGGAAACCGGAGTATCTCTGTATACCTGTCAACCGCACCAGGGCCTCGGTATGAAAGGTGCGGTCGTCGTCGAATAACGCAGCAGTCGGTACCTCATTTCCAGAATCTGGAAAGGGGGCATTCCCTTTTGTATCATCGAAAGACAACAACTAGCTTGCTATGCAACGGCCCTCCACTCGCAGACAGTTTCTCGCAGGCACAGGGTTGACAGCGCTTGCCGTTACCGCCGGGTGCGTGTCCTCGGGAAGTAGTTCAGAACCAGCAGCCGAAACCGGAACCGGAACTGAAACCGCGACGGAAACTGCGACCCCAACCGCGACGCCTGAATCGACGCCCGAGTCGCTTGACGACTGGCTTGATGATGCCAACGGCTACGACGGCGAGCCCCGCAGGTTCGGCCCCGAGTCTCGGCCAACGGTCTGGGTTGGGCAGGAGATGGACGGCGGACTGGCGTTCGACCCGCCTGTCATTGAAATCCCACCGATGACGACAGTTCGGTGGGACTGGACTGGGCACGGCGGCCAGCAGAACGTGGTCGCCCTCGATGATACCTTCGACAGCGGCCGAACAAACGCGCAGGCCGGAACAATGTATCACTACTTTTTCGAGGAGACCGGCGAGTATCGCTACGTCTCCGAACCCAATCGTGACGGTGGCATGAAAGGTGCGATTATTGTGAAAGAGCCACCGTCTTCGGGTAACGACACTGTTGATGAATGGCTCGCAGCGGCGAGTAACTTCGACGGCACCATTGTCGACCGCACCGACACTGACACTACAACTGTTACCGCCGGTGTGGAAGGGAACGGTGGGAAGTTCGCGTTCGGCCCCCCGGCGCTGAAGATTTCGACCGAGACGACCGTCCGCTGGGAGTGGACCGGCGAGGGAGGGCCACACAACATCGTCTCAAAAGGCGATGGCCCGCTCAACTCGGAACTCGTCGCCGAGGAAGGGAACACCTACGAGCACACCTTCGCGGAAACCGGGACCTACCTGTACTCCTGTAAACCGCATAAGGGCCTGGGGATGAGAGGCGCGGTCGTCGTGGAATAACTACCGAACTAGTGTGGCAGCCGCCTACGGAATCTTGACGCTGTGTTTGAGCGTGCCGATACCTTCGATTTCGACTTCGACTTCGTCGCCGTCTTCCATCGGTCCGACCCCTTCAGGGGTCCCCGTGGCGATGACATCGCCCGGTTCCAGCGTCATGTACGACGTTATTTCGGCGATTAGTTCGGGGACAGAGAAGATGAGGTGCTCGCGGGAGGAGGACTGCTTCGTCTCGCCGTTGAGACGGAGTTCGATACTGGCGTCTTCCGGGACGTGCTCTGGCGTGGCCACGAGCGGGCCGATTGGACACGCGTTGTCGAAGGCCTTCCCGCGGACCCAGTTCTGCTCCCGTCGCTGGTCGTCACGGTTGGAGATGTCGTTGACGCAGGTGTAGCCCGCGACGACGTCCATCGCGCCCGATTCGCTGACGTTCCGACACTGCTCGCCGATGACGACGCCGAGTTCAGCCTCGTAGTCGATGCGTTCCTTCCCCGAGGGCATCGTGAGGTGCTTGCCGTGGGACGCGACGGCGTTCGGGGCTTTGAGAAACAGCATCGGCCGGTCCGGAAGCTCCGAGTCCATCTCCTCGGCGTGGTCGGCGTAGTTGCGCCCGATACAGACGACTTTCGTCGGCTCGCAAGGCGGGAGGATGTCCACCTCGTCGGGGTCGTAGGACTCGTCGCCAAAGGCAATACGGCCGTACGGTCCGGCGGCGGCGGTGACGACGGGCTCGCCGTCCTCGACGGTCCAGCGACCGCCGCGAACGTTCCCCCCAGTATCACGGAATCGAACGCGCTTCATGTCACCGTTCTCTCAGGGCCGACAGATAAGCGTTTAGGAGGGGGAAACCGGACTACAGCGGGCTATTCGACGGTTGTCTACCCGGCCATCGTCACCTGCGGTGTCGCGGCGAGCAGGCGTGTGACCGAACGGCTTTTGAGACGGGACGGGCTACGCTGGGCCGATGAACGTCCTCGTCGTTGGTGCCGGCGCGATGGGCCAGTGGTTCGCACGCACAGTCCGGACCCACGCCGACGCGGCCGTCGCCTTTACCGACCTCGACCAGTCGGCTGCTGAAGCTGCTGCAAACGCGGTCGGCGGGCGCGCTGTCGCCAGCGACGCGGCCGAGACTTTCGATGTTGTCTGTATCGCAGTGCCGATGCCTGTCGCCGAGACGGCTATCGACGAGTTCGCGCCGTGTGCCACGGACGCAATCGTTGACGTAACGGGGAGCATGGCAGGCCCCATCGCAGCAATGCGGGACGCGATGCCCGATGGCCAGCGACTCAGCCTGCACCCACTGTTTGCCCCCGAGAACGCGCCCGGCAACGTCGCTGTCGTCGCTGACGCGTTGGGACCCGATGCTACTGCCGTCGTCGACGCAATCGCTGCAGCCGGAAACAACTGCTTCAAGACGACGGTGTCGGACCACGACGAAGCCATGGAAACGGTACAGGCCAGCGCTCACGCCGCCGTACTCGCGTTCGCGATGGCCGCCGCGGACGTGCCCGACCAGTTTCAGACGCCGATTTCGGCCGGCCTGTTCGACCTTGTCGAGCAGGTGACCGGCGGCGACTCGCGGGTGTACGCCGATATCCAGCGGACATTCGACGGCGCGGACGCGGTCGCCGACGCCGCCAGCGAACTCGCCGACGCCGACGCAGATACTTTTGAGCGGCTCTACGAGCAACTCTCATGAACCAGGACACACGCCAGCAGATACGCGACAACGCCCAGTACCTCCGGAACGTCCGACCGCTTGACCCAGAGGAGCTACACGAATACGTCGAGGGCCAGCCCCACCCCGCCGTCGTCAAGCAAGTACTCCGAGAGGAGGCATTCGACCTTGGCATCGTCGAGCAGGATGACGGGACCTTCGTGCCGGCACCTGAGGGTCGCCTGTCGGTAGCATTCGACGGTGTCGACCGGTTCCCCGACAGCTACGAACAGCAGGTCATCGACCTGTTGACAGAGTGGGGCGGGCTGGAGTGGCACAGCGGCGACAGCGGTGACGAATTCCGTGAGCGTATCCGCGACATCAAAGAGCGGTATCTGCAGGGCCAGGCCGTCGAATACGACGAACTGACCGCGCTGGGCTACGCCGTCTACCACCTCCCGGACTACTACGCCGTGGCGAAGTACGTCCTTGCGGACCTCGCCGCCGACGGCCTGCTCCCGTCACAGCTTCGAGTGCTGGACGTGGGGGCCGGTGTCGGCGGCCCGGCGGTCGCCCTGCGCGACCTGCTTCCGGACGACGCGCTGCTCGACTACCACGCGGTCGAACCGAGCGCCGCCGCGGACGTGCTGGAACATCTGCTGGAGGACAGCGGCCAGAACGTCCGCTGGGAGATTCACCGGGCACTCGCCGAGGAGTTCGACCCGTCGTCGCCGCTTGTCGGCGACGACAGCGGTAGTGGGGCCGGAGACGGGGACAGCGGTAGCGACGACAGCACCGACGAGGGATACGACCTCATCATCTTCGGCAACGTCCTCAGCGAACTCGACGACGCGGCGGCGACCCTCTACCGGTACGTCGAGGCGCTTGCCGACGACGGGACGTTGCTGGCGCTGGCCCCCGCCGACCGGAACACGGCCATACAGCTCCGAACTGTCGAGCGCGAGGTGGCCGACGGCGGCCCGGCGACGGTGTATGGGCCGACCGTGCGACTCTGGCCTCACCAGTCCCCCAACAGCGAGTCGTGGTCGTTCGACCGCAAGCCGGACATCGAGGTGCCAACCATGCAACAGCGCCTCGACGACCCTGCCGGCGGGACAGGCGAGTTCGTCAATACGGACGTGCAGTTCGCCTACAGCGTCCTGCGAACCGACGGCAAGCGAGTGCACGATGTAACACCGGACCGGGGCATCCACGCGCCGATGGCCGACGCCGAGAACTACGTCACCGACCGGGTGAATTTTCTGGGTGTGAAACTCAGCCACGACCTCGCCGAGCGGGAGGGCGCAAATCCGCTGTATCTGCTGGGCGATGGAAGTCAGCAGGTCGACCACTTCGCCGTGCTCACCGAGGCGTCGATACTGAACGAGGACCTCCGGAAAGCCGACTACGGCGACCTGCTGTCCTTCGAGAACGCGCTGGTGCTGTGGAACGACGACGAGGAGGCGTACAACGTTGTCGTCGACGGCGAGACGGTCATCGACCGGGCCCGCTAGCGGTGGGCTTTTCTCGGGGACGGCCCCACGGAGCGTATGGACGAGCCGACGATTCTGCTGACGAACGACGACGGCATCGAGAGCGCCGGCCTCCGGGCAGTGTACGATGGTCTCTCGACGGTCGGCGACGTGACCGCGGTCGCCCCGGCGGAGGACCAGAGCGCGGTCGGTCGGGCTATTTCCCACGAAGTAACCGTCCACGAGCACGAACTCGGCTATGCTGTCGAGGGGACGCCCTCAGACTGCGTCGTGGCGGGGCTGGAAGCGCTCGTCACCGACACCGACCTCGTCGTCGCGGGCTGTAACCGCGGGGCGAACCTCGGCGCGTACGTTCTCGGCCGCTCGGGGACCGTCAGCGCCGCCGTCGAGGCCACCTTCTTTGACGTGCCGGCGATGGCCGTCTCGATGTACATCCCGGTCCGCGAAGACGCCGCCTTCGCGGACATCGAGGCCAACGGCGACAGTTACCGCGAGGCAGCGAAAGCGACAACCTACCTTGCCGACCACGCCGTCGACGCCGGCGTGTTCGAGCAGTGCGACTACCTGAATATCAACGCCCCCGTCGCCGAGTGGGGCGACGCACAGATGACGGTCACCCGACCGTCCCACCTCTACGAGATGGACGCCGAACAGGATGGCGACGCTGTGACGCTCCACGACCGCATCTGGGAGCACATGGCCGACGGCGACATCCCCGACCCTGAGGGGACCGACCGTCGCGCCGTCGTCGACGGAAAGGTCAGCGTCTCGCCGCTGACCGCGCCGCACACGACGGAGCATCACGAGGCCCTCGACGCGATTGCGGAGACGTACGAGCCGGACGACGGCGGCGAGGCGGCCGACTGAGCGGACGATGCGGTTCCGCAACGCCATCCTCTTCGTCGCGCTCGCAATCGCCTGGGGCAGCGCCTTCACCGCGATCAAGGCTGGGCTGGAGTATTTCCCGCCAATCCTGTTTGCGGCGTTCCGGTACGACCTCGCCGGCCTGTTGATGCTCGGCTACGCGGTGTACGCTACCGACCAGTGGGTCCCGAAGAGTCGGACCGACTGGATTGTCGTGGGTATCGGCGGCTCACTCCTGATCGCCGCATACCACATCTTCCTGTTCGTCGGCGAGCAAGGAACCACCAGTGCCGCCGCCGCTATCGTCGTGAGCCTCTCGCCGATTCTTACGACCGGGTTCGCGCGTGCGTTTCTCCCGGACGAACGGCTCACGACGCTGGGCATCGTCGGCCTCCTTGTCGGGTTCCTCGGTGTCGGCGTTCTCAGCAACCCCGACCCGGGGAACCTTCTCAACCCCCGGACCGTGTCGCTGTTTCTTGTATTCCTCGCGACCACGTCCTTTGCTCTCGGGAGCGTGTTGACCCGTCGGTTCGACGACGACTTGGAGATAGAGACGATGGAAGCGTGGTCGATGCTGCTCGGTGCGGTGCTCATGCACGGCATCAGTTTCGGTGCCTCCGAGTCGATGGCCGACGTTCAATGGACTCCTGAAGCCGTGCTGGCGCTGCTGTATCTGGTCGTCGTCGCCAGCGCGCTCGGCTTCCTCATCTACTTCGATTTGCTGGAGCGGCTGGGACCCATCGAGATCAATCTCGTCTCCTACGCCGCGCCGGTCGTCGCCGCCGCCACCGGACTGCTGTTCCTCGGGGAGACGCCGACGGTTTACACGGGTGTCGGATTCATCTGTATTCTCATCGGGTTCGGGCTGTTGAAACGGGACGCACTGCGAAACGAAGTTGCGCGGTTCAACGGGACGCCAAACCGGGGCGATTGAGTCCCCGGTTGCTATTCAGAGAGGGTGAACGGCTGCCAGCCGTTGGGCTGGTCTGGCAAACCACGGACCCGGAGTTCGCCGTCGCCCGCCCCGCTCTCGGATTCTCTGACTTCGATACGCCCGTCTGCGACCTGACTCAACGTGTTGACTGCTTTCGTGTCGTGGGTCGTCGGGTCGATAGCGAGCACACCGAGGCCCCCGGCGCTGTCAATGCGACCAGAGACGGTCTGTGCAAACTGGAACAGCGCCCGCAGGTCGACGTACATCGATAGCGATGAGAGGCTTATCAGTCCAGTCCGGACACGACCGTGTTCGACGGTCCCGTACAGCCCCTCATACAGTGCCGAGAACTTCATCCCGATGCCGGTCAAGTCACTCTGTGTCGAGACGTACTTTACGCGCTCGCCCAGCGCAGACTGCGCGGCGTCTTGCCCGCTACAGTCGATGACCCCCATTCTGGTGTCGTCAAACGACGGTTGGGTCTGTCGACAGGCGTTCAGCAGCTTTTCCGCGGTCATGTTCGTCGAAATGTACAGCATCCCCTCCTCGGCGTCGCTGCCGCCGGCGACGAGCGTTCGTGCGACGGCCTCCGCCCGGCTGAGGGCCGGCCCAGCGACAAGAACGATAGTCCCCGGATCGATCGGGTTGATCGGGATACCGTCGGGGAACTTGTACCCACCATCAGTCTCTGTAGTCATTGCGCTCCCCCTGTGTCTCCGGCGACGCTATCCAGCCGTGAGTGGAGTTCGATGAGGTCCATTGCGACATCAGCGAGGTCGCAGAGGTACGCCTCATCGGCCGCCGAGAACTCCCGTGAGTCGTCGTCATACACGCACAGCGGCCCAATAACCAGTCCGTTCGAGGTGATCAGGTTCGCCCCCATATACGCTCGAATACCCATGTCCAGCAGGGTCTCGCTCCGGGTCTCGAAGCGAGGGTCCTCGGTGACATCTTCGACGGCCATCACGTCGTCGTCTTCGAGAATCGTAAACGTGCAGATAGAGTCCTCGCGGTCCATTGACTCCCAGTCCTGAGCGTCGCCGTAGCAGGCCAGGAAGTCCTGGCTGTGTTCGTTGATGATATTTATCGAAGCCCGGTCGACATCGAAGTGGTCAGCCGCGAGGTTGGTAATTCGGTCCAGCGATGCCTGCAGGTCCGGGCTGTCGAGGTCATACGAACGGAGCGCCGCCAGCCGTTCGGCCTCGTTTTGTGGGACCGGATACGTCGCCTGAACGCGTGTTTCGATGGTCGTCCCCAGCAGTTGCGAAAGGCGCTCCGTCCCGAAAACCGAATCCTTACCGACGAACTCCGTAATCGAGCCGCGAAGTTCCGTGGTGTCGATGGTGTCCGGGTTGGTGTCGGTGTAGAGAATACACCCGGCGTCCGGACAGGCCGTCTGTGCCGCCCCGATGAGGTCGAACCCAGTCCCATCGGGGAGTTCGTATTCGGTGATGACTGCCGCGGTGTCCGTTGTCAGTTCGGCCTCCGCGCTGGCCAGTGTTCCAGCCGTTTCAAAACGGAGGCTCTGGTCCGACAACTCCGACCGGAGCTTAGCGACCGTCTCCTCGCGGGCGTCCTCGTCCGGGTCCACACAGAGAATGCGATGTACCATCGGTATCTGGTGTGAGATTCCTGCCGGCAGGCATGTACGTACTGGCCCAGCTATCAACCACGAAAACGGGAACGAAGCCGATTGCGAAGCGGACGGACTGACTGCCAGTTGTACCCACTCAATCCACGTTTCCAGAGAGGTCTTTGAGAAAAGCGACGATGTCATCGCCATCAGCGCTGAGTCCACCGCCCTGAGCGACTGTCGGTCGCCCGCCACCGCCGCCACCGAACTCTGTAGTCACCTGACCGACCACTTCACCGGCGTCGACGCCGCCGGTCGTCCCGACGCCCAGGTACTGGCCGTCAGCGTCGACCAGCGCGGCCACGTCGATGTCGTCGTTGACGGCGGACTCTGCTCGGTCCGCGAGCGCGTTCGCGTCAAGCCCTGCGACAGTGCCGACGAGCCACGTCCGCCCGTCCGCTTTGATGGCGTCATCATGCAGGTCAGCGAGACGAGAATCGACGAGGCGCTTTCGGAGGGTCGATACTGTGTCCCGGAGGTCGTCGCGCTCCGACTGGAGTCCGTCGACAGCATCCGAGAGTTCAGCAACGTTCGTATCCAGCGACTGGGCGGCAGCCATCGCTCGCTCGTGCTCGGTCGCACGCTGGCGGATCGCTCGCGGGCCGACAGCGAATTCAACGCGAGTCAACCCCTCGCCGGGGTTGGAGCGAGCGAGCACTGTCACCGGCCCGATCTCACGTGTATTCCCGACGTGTGTCCCACCACAGGCGGCCACGTCCCAGCCGTCAACGGTGACGACCCGAACCGTCTCGCCCTCGATTCCCTCTTCTGTCTTCGTGTTGAACGCGATATCGTCGCGACCCAGTGCCTCGTCCCGCGGAATTTCTTCCCAGGTCACGTCGTAGGATTCCCAGACGGCGCGGTTAGTCAGCCGCTCAAGTTCGGTGAGTGTCTCGTCGTCGATTTCGGTCGTTGTTTCGAAATCTACCCGCACCTTCCCGGTGATAGCCGGTCCGAAGTCGTCGTCGGCGTTGTCAGGGACCGTCGCGCTGATGTCAAAGCCCCCGTAGCCGAGATCTGACAGCAGCCGGCGACCAGCGCCATAGAGGACGTGACTGGCCGTGTGGGCACGCATACAGTACGTCCGGAATGCCGTGTCAATCTGTCCCTCGACTGTCTCGCCCGGGTCGAAGGCCGGCGGTTCGGCCAGTTCGTGGACAATATCGCCGTTTCGATGCTGGACATCGACGACTTCGACGCCACCGAGGGTCAGTCGATCACATCGGGTTAGAGGAGGCGTCTGCTTGGATGCGGTGTAAAGCCTAGCGGCGCCCTGCCGTGGGGGGGGCGCCGCCTCTTGCGGTGGTCGTTCACGGAGTTTTGCGAAATGACGCTTCGCGCAGTTTGGACAGCACTTGGTGTCCGCAGGTCTGTTCCAGCGAATCAACCACTTGACGACCGGTTCTTCCGGTAACTGTCCATCGGGCCGGACAGCGGTCGTCAGTGGTGACACTGTCGCGTCGGCGGCAGTCCGCCGCCGACAGCGACGGTCCATCCCGAAAATCATGCTCACCAACGGTTCGAAGATGCTCCACAGCTAGTTCGGTTTGGTTCACCGCCATCAAACGGGGTTACGCGGCTGTCAATGTGATCGACTGAGGGTTCCCCGATCCGCCGGCTGGCCGCCGCCTTCGGCGTAGAAGTACGTCTCCGTTAGCACGACAGCAGTCGTATCGATACGGTCGACGGTCGACGTGAAGGTCGTCACAGTGGGCTCGGCTGCGGCTGTTCCCGTCATCGGGCGTGGCTACGGCGGCGTGAACAAAAATGTCTGGGCGTACCCCAGACAGTCGTCTGGGGCCACCCAGCCGACAAGAGCGCAGCCCTCGTGTGTACCGAGTCGGTATGGGTGACTGACGGCGCCCTCACAGTTACCGGTGGCATAATCCGCTGTGTGACACCGCATCCGCTCCCGATACAGTGCTACTAATTAAGTATCGACAGTGATCTTTACAGTCCATGCTCGGGAGTGGGGGCCACTCGATACTGCTCTGGCTGGTGGCGGTCTGGCTGTTCGCAGTTGGACTGTTTCTGGCACTTCTGTACGCGTCCGGCAGGCGGGGCCGGCGTGAGCAGGCTCGCGCGTAAGTGAGTGACTGTGCGGGCTGGGCGGTGTGACAGCGACGTCTGACGCTCGGCTGACGGGCACTCAGAATCGGCGTCGAGTCGTGCGGTTTTCACTTTCACCGTGAATTACCCGATTATATGAGTCCCGGTGTCCTGTCTGACAATATGATGGAGCGATTACGCCGGGTCGTGGGGACTCGACAGCAGTCACATCTGGAGTGTCGACGCTGTGGAACCACCCTCGAAACGGACGGGACGGCCTGTCCGGCCTGTGGCTCCAGTGACATCGCGCGGTACGATTTCTAGTCGTTGTCTCCAGTTAGTCCGTCGTCGCTCCCGCACCCACAGCCCCTGACTGGGCCTGTTGTTCCTGTCCATCAAACTGGGCGACGAGCGAGAAGTCCCCCAGTTCGCTCGACACCGGTCTGTAAATCTGTCACTCCTGAGACGGTCACACTAGTCTAGACTTCAAGGAGCGTCTTCGTTTCAACAACTATCGCGACTGCCGCTTCGCACTCTGGGCTCCGTTAATGGCCTGCTGCGACTGGATAACTTTGACACAAAAGCGAACACGAAAATATCACGTCAAGATATCAAATACCAAGACTCGATAATAAATGGAGCAACGATTCCACTGATTACTGTTCGACGTCCATCCAGATATCAGATGTTATTTTCGCGTCCGAGTTGTCCGGATGCGTCATGGTGAGCTGGTCCCCGCCCTCGACTGCGATGAGGTCGACAGTGTTGCTCTCCGTGTGATTCCGTGTCGGGTACGTAAACGGCCGTGACCGCGTTGGAAGGTCGCTGATCGACGGGCACTCCGGCGGCGCAACAACGTCGTCAGCGAACCCATCGGTGTGGATCTTCGACTGTGGCTTGTCTCGACCACGGTTATCAAGCCACGCAAAACATCGCTCCCCAAACGAAATGGTCTCAATGGCTGAGCGCACGCGGTACCTGACCCGGTCCAGCAGCGAGGGCGGTGGCGCGTCGCCGTCGTCCATCCTCCCCCGGGCACCCCGTGGCTCATCCATGGGTGTGAGACTCATGAACATAGCTAGGGAAGCACGGTACAAAACCGTTGTGTCGGTCCGGTTTAGAGTTCGATTCGCTCGACAATCTGGTTGCCGTCCTCCCGAGTGTTGAGCGCGACGATACGGACGTGTTCCTCCAGGCCAGAGTCCTTGAGTTTGGCTTTCAGAAGGTTATCGACCTGATAGACACCGGCCGCGTTGTTCATCGCGATTTCGACGAGGACGGGATAGTCGTCGCCCAGGCTCAGCGTCACCGTCTCGATAGCCTGGCTGGAAACGGTGTCGATACCGCGACCGCCACGCTTGTACGGAATGCGCGAACGGCCACGTTCCATGTCCAGCGCGTCGGCGACGCGGACGACGCCAGCTTCCAGCGTCAGTGGGTTTTCCTCGGTGTGATGGCAGAGAATTGCGTGGAGTACCTCGCCCTTTATCTGAACTGCCTGACGGATGCCGTAGAACTCATCGAGCAAGTCATCCAGAATGTCAGCGGCCAGCGGAATCGAGTAGTACGGGTGTGAATCGCGGTGGACAACGTGCCCAATGTCGTGTAGCGTCGTCGCAAGTGCAATAATAACAGCCTCATCGGCCTCATCGAGTCCGTGGTCGGCTGCGCCGTTGAACTCAACGCCGGCCTGCTTGAGGAGGTCATACAGACACAGCGCTCGGTTTCGAACGATGCCGATGTGTTTCGCGCCGTGGTCGTTGTACCGCTTGCGTGCGACGGGGTTGATGTTCTGAGCTTCGAGATACGCCTGAATCTCTTCGTCAGTCGTGACGGTGTCGAGAACTGCGTTCAGCCGCCCGTCCGGGAACGCGTGATCCGCCTCGGGGTCATAAATACGGCCACCGGTATCAGGTCTATCAACACTCATACTACAACCCAGACGACCCACCGCGAAAAATCCCCCTTCCGGCGCGGTCAGGTGGCGGCGTCAATAACCTCGTCGTAGTCCGGTTCGACGCCAGGGTCGTCGCTGACCCAGGCGTACGTGACTTCTTGATTTTCGTCGATAACGAAGACGGCCCGCTTGGCTACGTTCGGGACGCCGAGCGCCTCAAAGTCCATCGAAATGTCGTAGGAATCGACAATCTCCCGGCCTGAGTCACTGACGAGGTCGAACTCGAGCCCCAGTTCGTCCCGGAACGCGTTCTGTGAGAACGGTGTGTCGATGCTGACACCGTACAGCGTCGCCCCCGCTTCAGTGAGTTCGTCGAGTCGGTCCTGGAACGAGTTCATCTCGTGACTGCAAACGCTGGTGAACGCGCCCGGGAAGAACGCGAGCACAACGGGCCCGTCGTCAAGCGCTTCAGACAGCGTTATCTCGTCAACGTCGCCGTTTGCGATCGGTGCCGTGAAATCAGGTGCAACGTCTCCAACTGAGACCATACTGCCGAGTGGACCCAGGCGAGTAAAACCCTTTCCGACCTGATCGAGTCCGGGCGAGATTAGAACTGTGCGAACTTCGCCGTGACCTCGTCGATCCACTCCGGCAGGTCGCGGTCCGCAAGTGTCCCGTCGGCATCACGGGTCGTGACAACATCGGCGATTTCGCCCTCACGCGTGATATCGAGTCGCCACACCCCCTCAGCCTCGATGTCAACCCGAACAACGTCCTCCCCGACGGGTTTGATCGGTCGAATCGTTACTTCTTCCCCGCTCCTGACTTCCATCGTGTGACTATCGGCCGGCATCTGGTATCTCTGAGCGCCCGATAGCAGTTATATCCCCGGGCGGCGGAGGCATCTCGCTAGGGCTGTTCCCGCTGTGAATTAGATTAACAAGCGGATAATGAATTGACAGGGCGATGTAGCCAGTGCCGCGGGTGCGAACCCGCAGACGGACAGCCCACGAACGTAGCACATGGCCACGCAAGCCGTGTCACTTGGGTCCCTCAGCTATCAATCTGGTCCCGTGGACATGGTGTGGTCCGTCTGTCGACGTGCCGACCCAGACCAGCGACATGGAACGGTCGGAGACCTGGTGCCTCGCGTTACCCCGTCCGATTCACACCCCGTTGTCGGGCCTCGCCGGCAGTTCCCGGCGAGGCCGTTTCCACAGACTGAGTGGGTCCGCCTCGTCTGTATCACATATCCTGTCTCTACCCGATGTCAGCGCAGCGTCAGTCCCACTGGCAGTGAATCACTCAGGAGGCCGTCCTGAGCAAAAAGGTTATAATAGCAACCACGTAACCTTCGGATACAATGTTAGGGACATCCGGAGTACTGTTCCCGGGGATGCCCGGGACGACGGAGATGATGGTCATCCTCCTCATCGCCGTCCTGCTGTTCGGCGCGAACAAGATTCCGAAACTAGCGCGGTCGACTGGCGAAGCCATGGGTGAGTTCCAGAAGGGGCGAGAAGAAGTCGAACAGGAACTCGAAGAAATGCGCGACGGCGGCGCTGCAGAAGGGACCGATGCGTCCACCGTGGACTCGGCCGAGTCGACCGAAACGGCGACGGAAACCGAGACGTAATCTCGACCACTTCTCCGTTTTCAGCGGGCCACAGTGATAACGAAAGGATTTTTCACCGCTCAATCGACCACCCGGTAGGGCGTGTGGCCTAGTGGACCAGGGCGAGGGGTTCCTAACCCCTAGAACGCGGGTTCGAATCCCGCCACGCCCGTGCAGCGACCGCAGGGAGCGAACCGGCATGTCGGGATTCTAATCAGGGAGGTCGTGCGCAGCGAAGCGAGCACGTCCGACCGTGGTTCGAATCCCGCCACGCCCGCTTCGTGGTTTCTCGCATTCGCTCGAAACACACTCGCGGCCGTGGCGACCTTCGCGAAACCTGCGGTTTCGCTCAGTCCCGCCACGCCCACTTTCGGAAGCAACAGCGAGCCAACAAGCGAACCGAGCCGTCGCCACCAGACACGGCACCTGAGATGCCAACGTATAAGTTTAGGCTTGCCTAACTCCTGCTGAAATGGACCGGGAGCCGTCCGAGCGGGCGGATGTCTGTGTCGTCGGGGCCGGACCGGCGGGGGCACTCATCGCAAGCCAGCTCGCCAGCGACGGACAGAAGGTGGTCGTGCTAGAGGCCGGGCCGCGGTTCGACAGGTCGAAGCGAGAGCAGCAGATGGAGGAGGCAATCCGACCCGGCGACCACGGCTCCGTCTGGGAAATGGGTGGCGACCGCGACGCATTCAGTGCGAGCGGCGAGCGGTACTACCCGCTGAACATCTCACGAGTGAAAGGCGTCGGCGGGTCGACGCTGCACTGGCAGGGGATGGTGATGCGGCTGCACCCCTCGGATTTCGACGGGAGCCACGACACCGACGACCCGGCGTGGCCGATCAGCTACGACGACCTGCGGCCGTACTACGCCGACGCTGAGCGGGCGCTAGGTGTCGCCGGCGACGCAGACAACCCCTTTGCACCGCCGCGAGACGGTGCATATCCGCTGCCCGGGTTCCCGCCATCATACAGCGACTCGTTGTTTGCTGAGGCCTGCGAGCAACTGGGCATCACGATGCACTCCGTTCCTAACGCCCGGAACTCCGAACCGTACGATGGCCGGGGGCCATGCGTCGGCTACGGGACCTGCCAACCGGTCTGTCCGTCCGGCGCGAAATACGACGCCAGCGTCCACATTGAGGACGCCGAAGCCGAGGGTGCCAGAGTCATCGACCGCGCGCCGGTCCAGCGCCTCGTTACCGACGCCGACGGACGCATTGAGGCGGCCGTCTACGCAACGCCGGACGGGACCGAACACCGCCAGATGGCCCGCGAGTTCGTCATCGCGGCGGGCGGCGTCGAAACGCCGCGACTCCTTCTCCTGTCGGCGAGCGAGGACCACCCGGACGGGCTGGCGAACAGTTCTGGACTGGTCGGCCACTATTTCATGGACCATCTGTTCGCCGGGGCAGGCGGGACGCTCGACCGTGAAACGCGCCAGAACCACGTCGGCTTTCTCACGAGCGAGTGCCATCAGTTCTACGACGACCCCGGGCAGGCAGTCGAGCGCATCGCGGACGGCGAGACGGTCGTCAAGGCCACCGACGAAGCGCTGTCGCCGCTGAAACTGGAGTTCCTGAACTACGCCGGTCCGTCGCCGGTCGAACTCGCGCTCTCTGGCGAGGAGTGGGGCGATACGCTGCTGTCGAGCCTCCGCGAGAGTTACGGCAACAGCATCGCGATGGGCGGACTGGTCGGCCAGCCGCCCCGGAAGGAAAACCGCGTAACGCTGGACACGTCAACGGCGGACGACCACGGGAACCCGGTGCCGGACATCCGGTGGTCGTGGGGCGACCGGCTGGAACGGTCGCTCTCACGGGCGAACGAGATACAACACGCCGTGCTGTCGGAGCTGGGCGTCGACATCTCGTGGACGGTCGGGCCGGCTGACACCGGGCCGGCGTACCACCACATGGGCACGACGCGGATGGGGACCGACCCTGACAAGAGCGTGGTCGATCCGCAACTACGGACACACGACGTGGCGAACCTCTCAATCGCGTCCTCGTCGGTGTTCGTCACCGCCGGGTCGATGAACCCGACGCTGACTATCGCCGCGCTGGCGTTGAAATGTGCCGACCATATTTCCGAGCGGCTTTAGTCCGCAGATTCGGTGAGCACTGCTTTGCTCCGGCGAGTGACTGACCGAAACCCGGGCGCGCCGTGAGCGAGCCATACGGCGACAGCGAGGCCGAACAGTCCGAACTGAAACAGGACGTACGAGTCGAACGAGAGCGAGGCGAACTGTTCAACGAAGGAGGTGTCGTTGGCGTACGGCGGTGGAGGCTGGAGCGGCCAGACCAGAAAGCGAAGCCACTGGAGCTGTGTCAGGTCACCGCCGAGTACCCCGGCCAGCGCTGTCGGGCCCATATCAGTCAGCGTGTGTACGAACGCACCGAGCGTGAACGCTGTCGAGAGGTCCGTTCGGCGATATCGGACTGCGAGCCGGTGTAAGACTACGGCAACAAGGAGGAGCGTGAACAGCGAATGGGCAAGTGACCGCCCGGACGGCAAGACGCCGAACGTCCAGGCGAAGGGCTTGTCGATCAGGTCCGGAAACTGCGACCCCACCGCCAGCGCGGTCAGCGTGGCCGCTGTCTGGCGACGGGTCGGGTCAAACTGAGTGTACACGACGTAGACGAGGTAGGCGACGGCGAGATGTCCCCACGGCCACATTGCGTGCTGGTATGCCGGATGGTGATTTGTATCTGCTGATACAGGTATGCGTGAGGAAGAAGCGGCAACCGAGATGTCGGCCGGTCAGTACAGGCCGAGAATCGCGCCGGCGTCAAGCAGGAGGAGGATTGACACAAGAGACGCCCCCAGCAGGAACGGCCGTGCGTTCCGGGCCGGTTCGCGCACCTTCTGCTGGTCGAAGCCGTCGCTGAGCTTCGACGCGCCAACCTCGACGAGCCCAGCCAGAATGAACCACAGGACGATCATCGTGATGACGAGGTGGCCGCGACCAGTTCCCGTCAACGACTCGGCGGTGTAGCGGGTCGCTGCCAGATGCCCACCCGTCAGAAACAGGAGCGTCGCACTCGCCCGGGACACCGTCCGGAGCTTCCCGGTAATCGCTGACAGCGGTCCCGGCGAAGAGTCGCCGTTCATCGCCGTCGGGAGAATAGCATAAGTCATGAACAACACGGTTCCAGCCCACAGCGCGGCGAATATCAGGTGCACCCCGAAGACAGCCGCGTTTACGACACTCATATGCGGCGGTTGGACGCGACCCTATTCAACGTCGTGGGTTCGACACAGCTACTCCGAGGAATCGAAGGCATCGAGCGCGTCCGCGTCACCTGACATATCGAGTTCTGTGACTGCGTCGGTGTCGGCAGAGATGTGCGTTTCCCGGTCGGTGTCGTAGTCCAGTTGGTCGATAAGGTGGACGAACGAGCCGGGGTCGGGGATGAGGAAGATGCGGAGCGAAAACGCCACATCACTCTCCTTGATGTCGACGAGCGAGTCGAGCACGATAGTCAGCGAGTCCCGGCGGACATGGGAGAGCGCCTTGTCGGCGATCTCGGTCGCGTCGTCCTGTACGACCGTTGGCGTCCCCATGTTGATTGTCGCGTTCAGCGTGTTCGCGATGCCGTCGATGAAGCCCGAGGTGAGGATGTTACACATCTCTTGCAGCGCGGACTCGTGGAGCTGTGTGAACCCATCTTCGACACTGGAGCCGGTCATCAGCTCCGCGATCTCCGCGGCCGTCTCCGTCTCGAATGTCATCAGGAAGACGCCGTACGGCGGCTCTGTCAGCCGAACACGAGCGCTGTAAATATTTCCGCCGCCCATCTCGGTGGCGATGTCCTCCGGCTGGACGAACGAGAGGCTCTTTATCTCGACGGCGGCGTCGACGCCGGCCAGTGTCGCCAGCGAATCGGCGACCTGCTCGGCCCCGTCCTGAATGAGTCTGGTGATGAGTGTGAGTTTCCGAATATCGATGAGAAGCGGCATTGCACAGTATCAGGACCTATGATGTGTTACCGTTTTCGGTGGCTGCAGGGTCGGCAACCCGACGGTGGGCCACCGTAACCCTCATTACCACTGACTGACAGGGATTTGGTGGGGAGCGTGCTATTCCGTGTCTTACCCGTCATCGACGGGTTTCTCACGGGAAGCCGCCATCGAATTTCTGTGCCATACGCGCTGGGGAGCCACGGCCACGCCCGATGTGAGCACGCTTAAGCCGCCCCGTCCGTTTTGCACAGCCATGGAACCACGGGACCTCTCCGCTCACACTGTCTATCGGGCAGGTCGCGGTATCGAGGAGGTCGCCCGGGAACTCGGTCTCGACCCGGACGACATGGTGAAGCTGGCGTCAAACGAGAACATGTTCGGACCGAGCCCGGACGCCGTCGAGGCGATTCGCGGGTCGGCCGAACGGATGCATTCCTATCCGAAGGCCTCCCACGCCGACCTCGTCGACGAACTGGCGGATATGTGGGACGTAACGCCCGAACAGGTGTGGCTGAGCAACGGCGGCGACGGCGCGCTGGACTGCCTCGCCCGAGCCATGCTCGACCCCGGGCAGGACGTGCTCGTCCCGTCGCCGGGCTTCGCGTACTACGCGATGAGCGCCCGCTATCACCACGGCGAGGTCAACGAGTACACGCTCTCGAAGGCCGACGACTTCGCCCAGACCGCCGACACCGTCCTGAAAGATTACGACGGCGAGCGAATCGTCTACCTCACCAGTCCGCACAACCCAACCGGGGCAGAGTTCACGACCGACGCAGTCCGGACTATCGCCGAAGAAACCGACGAGCAGACGCTGGTCCTCGTCGACGAAGCCTACGGCGAGTTCACTGAAAAGCCGAGCAAACGGCCGTTACTTTCCGACCGCGACGACGTTGCGCTCCTGCGAACGTTCTCGAAGGCCTACGGGCTCGCGGGCGTTCGACTCGGCTACGCGGTCGTTCCCGAGGACTGGGCAGACGCGTACGCCCGCATCAACACGCCGTTCTCGGCCAGCGAACTCGCCTGCCGCGCCGGGCTGGCGGCGCTCGACGATGATGAGCACGTTGAGCGCTCCGTCGACACCGCCGCGTGGGCCCGGGAGTACCTCTCGGCGGAACTCGACGCACCGACCTGGGACAGCGCGGGGAACTTCATCCTCGCGGAGGTCGGCGACGCGTCGGCCATCGCGGATGCCGCCCAGGAGCGCGGCGTCATCATCCGCGACTGTTCCTCGTTCGGGCTCCCCGAATGCATCCGTATCACCTGCGGAACGCGCGAGGACACGGAACGCGCCGTCTCGGTACTGAACGAGGTTATCGAGGGGGTTAAGGCGTGAGAGTCGCCGTTACCGGCACTCCGGGGACAGGCAAGACCACGGCAACGGAACACCTCGACACAGACCTCGATGTCCTCCATCTCAATGACATCATCAAGGACGAGGGGTTTTCAACGGGCATCGACGAGGACCGCGGGAGCCTCGTCGCGGACCTCGACAGGCTGTCGGAGTGGCTTGACAGCCGCGACGACGTGCTGTTCGAATCCCACCTCGCGCATCATTTCGCCGCCGACCGGGTGATTGTGCTGCGAGCCCACCCTGAAACCATCGTCGAGCGGCTTCGAGAGCGCGGCGACGACGATTCGAAGGCCTACGAGAACGCGGAATCGGAAGCGCTCGATGTCATCCTCGGCGAGGCCGTCGAGGAGCACGGGATGGAGTCCGTCTACGAAATCAAGACGACGGACCGGGACCCCGACGAGGTGGCACAGGAGATTCAGGCCGTCGTGGCCGGTGAACGCGAGCCGAGTGCGGGGACTGTCTCCTACATCGACTGGCTATGACGCTCGATAAGTTCCGCCCGCTGGCCGACCGCGCGCTTGGCCCGTTCGTCAGCGCCGCCAAGGTTGCCGGCCTCTCACCCAACGGCGTCAGCGTCATCGCGTTTCTGCTGGCCCTTGGAGCGGGCGGAGTGTACGCCGTCGCTACGCGGGAGCCCCTGCTGTATCTCGGCGGTGCCGTTCTCGTCTTTTTGAATGGCTGGCTCGACCTCGTCGACGGCGCGCTCGCGCGGGAACTGAACGTCGCGTCCTCGGGCGGTGACCTGCTGGACCACGTGCTCGACCGCTACGCCGACATCGGTATCATTGTCGGCCTCGCTGCCGGCGTGAGCCAGTGGGAACTGGGCATCGCCGCCGTCACTGGCGTCCTGATGACCTCCTATCTCGGGACGCAGGCACAGGCGGTCGGCCTCGACCGCGTGTACGGCGGCCTGCTCGGTCGCGCTGACCGGCTTGCACTTGTCGGTGTGGTCACGGGCGTCGCGGCGTTCGTCCCGAACGCACTGGCCGGACTGACGCTGGTCGGCTGGCTGCTGGTCGTGTTCGCCGTTGTCGGCCACGTTACCGCCGCCCAGCGGTTCTATCACGCGATGCGGGCGCTCGACTGAACATCGGTTCAGCAATTGACGGACCGGCATCCCGCTGAGAACGACCAGTGCACTATTTATACTGATCAGCGTGGCGAATCCCCCGACACACCATGAACGGGGATGAAGCCGAAACTCCATGTCACAAACCATTAAATAAACATGTCGACAATCAAGGATAGCGATGGAACACAGTTACCGCTACCGTGCCTATCCGACAGAAGGGGTAGCGGACGAACTGGAGCATCAGGTAGATATTCATCGCCAACTATACAACCACGTCCGATGGGACTACACGAACAGCCCCGTGGATGCTAAGCCGAGTGAGTTCGACCAGAACAACAAACTCCCTGAGTGGAAGCAAAAATGGCCAGTGTTCGCGGAAACGTATTCGAAAGCCGCGTAAGCTACCGTTGCCCGCTTCCACCGCAACCTCTCGAACCTTCGTAAACAAAAAGAGAACGGGCACACCGTTGGTCGTCTCAGACGGCAAGCACCTACCGATTACCGGAGCGTGACGTACAACCAGTCTGGTTTCGACCTCGATGAAAAGAGGGGCCAAGACGGGTTTGCGTACGTTCGCTTCAGCAAAGTCGGATGGGTCAAAATACGGTACTCCCGTCCAATCCCTGCTGATTCCATAATAAAGGAAGCCACGTTCAAGAAAGAGACTACCGGTGAGTGGTTCGTTTCCTTTGGGTTGGAAATCGACGACGCTAACTTGCCCGAGAAGCCCGATGTGGACTCACTCAACCCGAGCAACAGCGTGGGTATTGACCTCGGCATCTTGAACTACATCCATACCAGCGACGGGAAGACCGTGGATTGGCTCGACCTCAAAGGCGAATACGAACGACTCCGACGTGCGCACCGCAAACTCTCGCGGAAAGAACATGGGTCGAACAACTACGAGAATCAGCGAGTCGAAGTGGCGAAGGCCAAACGCGACATCCACCGGAAAGTACTGGACTACCAGCACAAAATAACGACGTGGCTCGTCAAGGAGTACGATGCCGTGTTTGTGGAGGACTTGAACGTTCAGAGTATGCTTCGAGCGGATGGAAACGGTCGGAACAAGCAGGATGCGGCGTGGCGACAGTTTATCACTTTGCTTGAATACAAGGGCGATGTGTACGGTACGCACGTTGTGCAGGTCGAAGCGGCAGGGACGACAAAAGAATGTGCGGTGTGTGGTGTGGTGTCATCGAAGTCCATCTGGGTCCGGGAACACTCCTGTCCATCATGTGGGTTTGAGACAGATAGGGATGCGAATGCAGCGATGAACGTCTTGCAAAGGGGGTTTTCTGAACTAGGGCTGGGATGGCCCGAATCAACGCCTGTGGAGACTGTGACCGCTACGGACACCGCTGATCTTCAGCGAATGTCTGCAAGTCACGTCATCGAAACAGGAAGCCTGTCTACGTGAGAACAGGATTCCCCGCGCCAGCGTGCGCAGGGCAACATTCAAACCGCGCCCCGTCCAAGCCGTCGGTATGGTTCAGTGCGAGATGTGCGGAACGGAGGTTTCGTCTCCGAACCGCGTCAAAATCGAGGGAGCCGAACTCGACGTCTGTGACGAGTGTACCGACTTCGGCACGGAGGTCAAAACGGAGGAGACGTCGTCTACGTCGACGAAGTACTCGACGTCGTCCTCCTCGTCATCGTCGTCGAGTTCGTCCTCCTCGTCGAGTTCCTCGGGTGGTGGCGGGTCCGGTGGCCGCCGTCGAGATATGTTCGACGAGATGGACGAGATCGCACAGGATTACCACGACCGGATCCGCAAGGGCCGGGAGTCCCAGGGACTCAGCCAGGAGGAACTCGCAAAGCAACTCAACGAGAAGGCGAGCCTGATCCGGAAGCTCGAACAGGGTAACTCACTGCCCAGCGACGACGTCCAGAAGAAACTCGAAAGCGCGCTCGAAATCTCCCTGAGCGCCGGCGGCAGCGCCGACGAGACCGAGTGGTCCGGCGGCAGCAGCGACGGCGAGTACACGCTCGGCGACGTCGTGAAGCGGAAGGACTAGGTTACAATTGGAGGTCGTCTTTCTTTACGTCGAGTTCGTCGGCGAGTGACTCGACGTTCGACGAGATAGTTTCAATCTCGTCTTGGAGTTTCTGATACCGTTCGCTGTCCTGCAGTTCCCGGTCGGTTTTCTCGACGCGGAGGACGTTGCGCTTGAGCTTTTTTGATGTGAGTGTCCGGAGTCGGTCGTTGTACTTCCGAATACTGTACAGCCGGTCGACGACCTCCTGTAGCTCGTCACGGGTGACAGGTTTGACGAGGTAGTCGTCGACGCGCATCTCGATGATGTCGAAGTCGGGGTCGATGGCGGTAACCATCGCGACGCGGCACCGGAGCCCCTGCTCTTCAATCTGTGCGAGCACTTCGTTGCCGGAGACGACCGGCATCCGGCGGTCGAGTAACACCACGTCGATATCGGTCGACAGCAGTTCTAAGCCCTCTTCACCGCTGTAAGCCGTCTGTACGTGGTACTGGTCGGCCAGGTAATCGGTGTACAGGTCGGCCAGGTGTTGTTCGTCCTCGACTATCAGAACGGTCGGTGTGTCGTCATCCCCTGCTGTCACGGCTTGTCTCGTTTCTTGTCTCGGCTGAATCGTAATAACTGTCATCCCCGAGCGGTGGACCGAGAAAACGAAGTCGCAGTGGTAGGGACGCCAAGCGGTGGCTTCGCAACCTATTTCCCCACAGCAACCGGTTCGTTTCGTATGTTCGTCCTTGTCAATCTGAAGGCGTACCCGTGTGACCCAGTCGAGGTAGCAACCGCTGCTGCTGACGTCAGCGACGATTCCGGCGTTCGCGTTGCCGTCGCGCCACAGGCTGCCCAGATCAGCGCTGTGGCGGAGACCGGCGTCGAAACGTGGGCTCAGCACGTCAGCGCCGTCGAGCACGGCAGCCACACCGGCAGCACCCTCGCCGAGGCCGCTGCAGACGCCGGTGCCGTCGGGACGCTGCTGAACCACTCCGAAAACCGGCTCAAGCTCGCGGACATCGATGGGGCACTCGACGCCGCCGACCGCGCGGACCTCGAAACGATCGTCTGTGCGAACAACCCCGCACAGATCGGCGCGGCCGCCGCGCTCGACCC
This sequence comes from Haloarcula sp. JP-Z28, assembly GCF_011440255.1. Classification (NCBI taxonomy): domain Archaea; kingdom Methanobacteriati; phylum Methanobacteriota; class Halobacteria; order Halobacteriales; family Haloarculaceae; genus Haloarcula; species Haloarcula sp. JP-Z28. The sequence goes on from NZ_JAAOHT010000016.1 coordinate 50,536, forward strand.
CGACGGTGTGGCCGTCGAGCCACCGGAACTCATCGGGACTGGCACGCCCGTCAGCAAGGCAGACCCAGATATCGTGACCGGCGCAGTCGATGCTGCCGCTCGCGTTAACGGTGACGTGGACGTGCTCTGTGGGGCCGGCATCTCAACCGGCGAAGACCTCGTCTCGGCGAGCGACCTCGGCGCGAGCGGCGTCCTACTGGCAAGCGGCGTTGCGAAGGCTGACGACCCGCGCGCCGCACTCGAAGACCTCGTCGAACCGCTGCTGTAAAGTCGACGGCGTCGCAGTACTACCTTTTCAGTCGCTGTCCCCGTCCAGAAACACCGATTCGAGTCGAGAGACGACTGACTCGACCTCGTTGTCGTCGAGCCGGCGGTCGCTCTCCTCCTGAACCAGCGCCGCCAGCCGCGTGTCGTACTGTCCGCGGCCGACGTGTTCGACCAGCCCGCGGAGCCGGAGTTCTCTGTTTCGCGCATAGGCCGCCGTCCGGTCGCCGGAGCCGCCGGCCGAGAAATGTGCGTTCAGCGGCGTCCCGGGGCCCTGCTCGCGGTAGTACGCGAGCATCCGGCAGGTCTTTCGGTCCAACTCCTCGATATCGGCTTGCAGGTCGCCGTAGACAGCGGGGCCGTCAAAGTCGGCTGGCGTCTCGCTGTCAGCGGACCCCGTTGCCTCGTCCGACTGCTCAGCTTCAACGGCCTCGGCGATGGCCGCCCTCAGAGCTTCGTCATCAGCCTCAGCAGTTTCTGTCTCAGCCTGGCCGTTGACTGGCGCGGCCACCGCACCGTTGTTTGCGACGGCCCCGTTCGCCACTACGTCGGTGTTCGTGGCGTGACCGTTCGATATCGGTTCAGCGTCCACACTGCTGGAGTCTGACGCCGATTCAGCGTCCGTGCTGCTGGCATCCGACTCCTGTCCGGCGTCCGCACTGCTTCCATTCGCGTCTGCGCCGCCACTGGCGCTGCCGCCGTTCATCGCGGCCCCGTCCTCGGCAAAGGCACTGAACGCATCGCCAAATCCGCCGCCAGACGTGGCGTCAGCGGTCTCGTCTGGTTCCGGGGGCTGCTCATGGGGACCGTCGGCGTCCGCCTCACTGACGGCGTCTGTGTCGCCGTCCGACGCCTGCTGGTCGGCGAACCGTTCGCGCTGGCGGCGCATCTTCTCCTGTTCTGTCCGGCCGGGGTTGTAGTCCTCGGCCTGATCCAGCATTGCTTCGGTGAACTGCTCGGCCATCCGCGAGAGGTCCCGGGCGTCCTGCAGTTCTGCCTCCAGTTCGGCGATGCGGGAATTCTTTTTGTCCAGTTCCTCACGGAGTTCCTTGATGCGGTTCTCCGTCTCCTGCTGGTCCTCGCTGATGGTCTCCAGTTCGGAGACGAGGTCGTCGCTGACGGACTTGAGTTCAGGGCGCTCGAAGTCGTCAAGACCCGGCGTCGCACCGGCATCGAACGTCTGCTTGCGGTGGAACTGGACCCGGCTGACCTGCTCGGCCCAGTCGTTCATCATGAACGCCTCGCCGTCGTCTAAGTCCTCGACGGCGTCAGCGTACTTGTTATCAAGAATGCGCCCGACGACTTTCGTGTCGTTGTTCCAGGTCAGGCGATGCCAGACAAGCCAGTCGCACTGTGTGATGTAGTCCTTCTTTACGTCGGCCGGGCGCTGGCTGATGCCGACGATGCCAAGCCCGTGTTTCCGGCCGCGTTTCCCGATTTTGATGAGCATCTTCCCGACCTCGCCCATCGAACCCTTCTCCGGCATCCACTCGTGGCACTCCTCGACGAGCATCAGGAAGGGCTGTTTCTGTTTTTTTGCCTTCGCGAACAGCTGCTTGGCGACTTCTGTCAGTAGCGTCTCTGCTTCCTCCTCGTCAAGGAACGACGAGATGTCGAGGATGATAGGGACGTTCTGTTCAAGCGCCAGCGAAGCGATCTTGCCGGCGTGGTCGTCCGTGACCTGAATGTCACACTCCTCATCGCCACCGACATGGAGTATCTCGTACTCCTCTTTCAGACCGTAGTACTCGCCGTCGATATCGACGATAAGCAGTCCAAACCCGTTGTCAAGCAGTTTCTCGGCGATGACACTCGCCGTGTTCGACTTTCCAGACCCGCTCTTGCCGGTGATGAACCCCCGGCCGGTCAGCAGCTCCACCACCGGGAGATTGACGGTCTCGCCCGGCTCCCCGGTCCCACCCGGCCCCGCGCTCGTCGTCGCGACAGTTATCTGTTCGGTCTCTGCCATGCGTTTCTGTCACGAATGAGACGCGCAGGCCCCATAACTCTCCGTCAGACGCCCATCAGCTGTGGAACAGGTCTGGACGCAGCAAGCAGTTCGAAGCCAGTCCGAGGTTTCGCTCGCTCGGGCTTCAAATTCTCGTGTGCTACCGACGGGGCTTCGGTTACCGACGCCGCTATGACTTCGTTTCGGGCGTCCGACTGGGGTCCCACTCGTCGTAATGGACCAGTTCAGATCTGTCGATACGACTACGCCAGCCTTCCTGTTGCAGTACTGGTTCGGACGGGAAGCCGTCCTCTGGGTATCCGACACAGAGGTAGGCCACGGGTTGAATGTGGTGTGGAATGTTCAACACATCACGGAGTTCGTGGGGATACAGAAATGAGACCCAGCCGACACCGATGCCCTCAGCACGGGCAGCGAGCCAGAGGTTTTGCACGGCAAGGCACGTCGAATAAACGTCCATTCGCTGCATCGTGTTCCGGCCGAGAACGTGTGGCGCATCACGTGTGGGGTCACAGGTAACACAGATATTCACCGGCGCATCGGTTATTCCCTCCAGTTTCAACTGGCCGAACTCTGATTTGCGCGGCTCTTTGTAGCCTTCGCGTGCGGCGGCTATCGCCCGTTCGGCAATCGCTGCGACCGCTGATTTCGTCTGCTTGTCTTCTATCACAATGAAATCCCACGGTTGCGAGAACCCGACGCTGGGCGCGTTGTGGGCAGCGTCTAGAATCCGTCCGAGTACTTCCTCGGGAACTGGGTCGCCGACAAATCGTCTGATGTCCCGTCGCGAATAAATGGACTTGTAGACTGCCTCGCGGTCTCGGGGGCCGAACTCAACCATATGTTCCATGACAGACGACAGTTGTATACCGGTTGTGCTGGCCAGCGAATGTCCCGAATACAGCGAGACCCGAATGCAGGGCAGACCGTGGTGGCTACCGGTCAGTTCAGGACGGGGTAACGGCTATTGCGGTGGGATGCCTTGACACGGTTGTTCGGCTGGGCTGTCCATGGACAGATACGAGACGTTCGTCGAGGACGGAACCGTGTACGTCGGGAGTGACGACGGTCCCCTGAAAGTGGCCCCGCTCGACGATATCGTCGCGGCCGCAGGTGGCCCGGCGTGGACGATTTCCTACACCGAGGCGGAGAAAGAACGCTACGCTGGGATGGACACCAGCGACGAGGGGCTTGTGGTCGACGTGGTCGATATGCTGCACGCAATGACCCACAGCCAGCGATTCGTCGACACGCTGGCCGCACATCCGACGGATGTCCCGGCTGATGACACTATTTCGCCGCGAGCCGGCCTGTTCGTCGGGAAGCTGCTGGAAAATCTGGAACACGGTGTCGCCTGAGAACGTCTAGAACTCTGCGAGCGTGGTCTGACCGGGCGGGAGCGAGATATGCGTCTCACTGGCGTCTGTTCCCTCGTCCGCCGTGTCTTCGGCAGCCTCGGTATCCCCGTCGTTCGCAACGAACGTCCCGAGTCCGACCTGCCCGTCGTCGTCCAACTCGTCGGCTGCCGCTGGGGTACTGCTGGTGCGGGAACTACCGGACGCCTCCTCAGAACCATTGTCACCGCCAAACCCGTCCAGATTGGCCTGTTCGCCGGCAGAGAAGTCCAGGTTCGAAACACGGACACCGACCTTCCGAACGGGATCGTCGGCGAACTCGCCGAGCAGGTCCAGCGCGATGCGTCTGACCAGTTCAGGCTCCTCGACTGGACCGGGGAGCGACCGGGCCCGCGTATTCACATCGAACGGCGGCGTCACGACCTTGATGCCGATGGTCTGATACCGCGCGCCTTTTCGCTCGGCGCGGTCAGCGACGGCATCGGCGAGGGTGCGGACCTGTCGACACTTGGCTTCTATATCGGTCGTCGCGTCAGTGAACGCGGACTCCCGTGAGAGACTCTTGGGGTCGCCTTTCGGCGTCACCGAGCGCTCGTCCTCACCGCGGGCGTAGCGGCGTATTTCACGACCGCGCTCGCCGAAGCGTTCGGCCAGCAGTTCCGGGTCAGCGGCCGCGAGGTCCCCCGCGGTTTCGATATCGAGTGCGGCGAGTTCTCTGGCGGTGACCGGGCCGACGCCGTGCACGTCCTCGACAGGGAGGTCATCGAAGAACTCTCGGACGGCCCCCGGTTCGACGACGACCAGGCCGTCCGGCTTGTCGCGGTCGCTGGCCACCTTCGCGGCGCTCATCGTCGGGGCAACGCCGACACTCGCGACCACGCCCACCGCGGACTCGATTGTGTCTTTCAGGTCCTGCGCCCACGACCTGACCGTCTTCCATGAGACCCGCTCGGTCACATCCAGATACGCCTCGTCGATACTCACCTCGCGGACGACATCCGCTTCGGTATGGAGGATTTCCCGGACATCCGCAGCAACGGACTCGTAGAAATCCATGTCAACTGGGCGATAGAAGCCGGCGTCTTCGACAGTGAGGTCCGGGTCTGCAACAGCCTCGACCTTCCGTGGAAGGCGTTCCAGTGCTTCGGAGATGGCCATCGCTGATTCGACACCGTACGCTCGGGCCTCGTAGCTCGCTGTCGCAACAGCCCCGTGGGTCGCGCCGTTCTCGTAGCCCATCCCCACGACGAGTGGCTCATCTCTGAGTGCGGGCTCCCGCCGCTGTTCACAGGCGGCGTAGAAACAGTCCATATCGACGTGCGCGACTATCTGCTCGGGGCCGCTGGTCCCGGGGAGCCGCGCAGCGTCCATACCCGACGCTACGCGTACTGGCAGAAAACCCCACCGGCCCTCGCCGAGCCAATCAGGTCAAGTCGTAGTCTGGTGTATCGAATCCTCCTCGAAAAACGGGCGCAGGGAAAGTGGTGGGGTGGGGGTGGGGTGCCAGATGCTCTGTACGCCGTTGGTTGCAAAGCGATACGTGGCCGGTGGAGTGGCCATTGCTCCACCGGCGAGTTGTCGTCCGCCGATGCCAATCCCGGATGGTACGACGGTCGTTCCCGCCGGGAGCGTAGGAAGCTCCATGTTAACAAAAGACATGATAGCACTTCAATGTTGGCTGAAGTTATATCTAGCTCACACTTTGAGCGCGCTCCGCTCGAAACGCTTTCAGTCCTCTCCCCACGACTGCGACGTAATGACCGAACTGACGGACTCGCTGCCGGATAGACCGCTCTCGACGAGCGAGATTTCGGCCCTCGAAGCCCAGCACGACGACTACGGGTTTGCGCCGGTCGGGTTCTTCCCTGACCTCGATGTAGTGGCCGCGTTCGTCGTCATTATCAACGGGGACCATGGCTACAGCCTCGGCTACAACCGCGATGGCGACGGCTGGGTTGTCGTCGAGTCCTTTGAGGACGGCGAGGACTTTGCCGGCGTCACCGACCGCCTGCAAGAGTGGATGGGCGACGACTGGGAGGAGTTCGAGCAGGCTGCCGTCGAACCGGAGTGAGGGTGTCGGCAGTTGCGGAGTCGACCAGAGAACGAACGCGGCGAAATTCAAACGCCTCGGCTGGTCGTCACTGTCTGTGGCACAGTACGGCGACCGGGATTTGAACTCGACTGCAAATCCTCGCTATCGCTCGGCTTTCCGTAGTTCAAATCACTCCGTACAGCATCCGCTCGTCACGTCCGTTCCTCGCAGGATGCGGCGACCGGGATTTGAACCCGGGCCATGAGCTTGGAAGGCTCAGGTCCTACCACTAGACCACCGCCGCTCATCGCTTCGCGTCTTCGTTCACGCGCGGCGTCGTTCGCAAATCCGTCGGATTTGCTCACCACCGCCGCTCACTCGTGCAGACACAGACTCGGCGGACTGTATTTCGCCCGAGTGCGAACGTATACCCTCATAGATGGAAGGCAATTAAGTGCGTTTCCCTTCTGGCTCGACAACCCCGTAACAGTTGCCGCTTGACAGCTCCATCGAGACGAGCCGGAGGTCGCTGTCGGCGACATCGCGCTCGAATTCGGCCGGCGCGTAGATGTGATAGAACCGCGGGACCGTCTCGCCGCCGGGGAGCGTCCAGTCGACGGTCGTGTCAAAGCCCTCGTCCGCGTCGGGGTCGGCGTCGAAGCGGTCGTGGGCCGTGCTCCACGCACTGACGAGCGCCCGAGCGCCCGGCGCGAGCACGCGGGCCAGTTCGTCCAGACTGGCGCGGCGGGCGGCCTGTGACGGGAGGTGATGCAGCGTCGCGACGTACACCGCGAGGTCGACGGCTCCGGCAGCGAGCGGAAGGCGGGTCGCGTCGCCCTGCAGTAGCGCAACGCTGTCGCCGACGCGGTCGGTCGCCGCCCGCAGGAGCGCGCGGCTGGCATCGAGGCCGACGACGCGGTCAGCGACCCCCGCGAGCAGTTCCGCGTGGCGGCCGTTGCCACAGCCGACATCGAGCGCCGTCCCGACACTGCCGGACTCGTCGACGAACGATTCGACCTCCGGCCAGGCGTACTCGCGGGTCTTCGAGAAGTGGTCGCCGATGTCCTCGTAGGTCCGGCGGACGGCGGCCCGCGAGCGCGCCGGGTCGTCACTGTCGCCGCTCGAATCGGAGGGTGACATCGGTCGACCGCGTCACTCCGGGCCGTACTTTTCGGGGTAGGCCTCGGCGAGTAGCTCGTCTTCGTCGGCCAGTCGCTCCCGAACCGGGTCGATAACGTCCGAGATCGCGCTGGCGGCCGACGGCTTCAGGTCGGCGGGGTGGAGTTCGCCGCTGACGAAGTCCGATTCGACCTCGTCGTAGCTCTCGTAGGTCAGGTCGCCGCCGTACTCCTCCGGGCGCTCGACGACGAACGAATCGCCGCGAACGTCCAGCACGGGAAAGACGAGGTGCTGGAGGTACTCCAGCACGCCGTTCTCCTCGACCTCGCCGGCCGGGCAGTACGCCTGATTGATTTTCTCGTCGACCTCATCGGGGCTGTCGGTGAGGTTGACCTTCGACGCTTCGTCCGAGGCGCTCATTTTGCCACCGGACAGGCCCGATAGCAGCGGCGCGAACAGACAGATCGGCGACTCGCCGCCGTGGTCGGGCAGAATCTCGCGCGAGAGCATGTAGATGCCGCGCTGGTCGACACCGCCGTAAGCGATGTCGGCATCGAGTGCCTTCACGTCGAGCGTCTGCATCAGCGGGTAGATGAGTCCGCCGAGGTTCGGGCTCTCAGATTCGCGGACGACCTCGCTGGCCGCGCGCTGCGTACGAGAGATGGTCGTCTCGGCGGCCATCCGGTACATCTCCAGCGTGTACTCTTCGTCGAGCTGGAAGTCGGTCCCGCGGACGAAGGTCACGTCCTCGGGGTCCGCGCCGGCCGCTTCAATCATGCCCTCGATGGCCGTCTCGTAGTAGGCCGAACGGGCATCCAGCAGATCGAAAGGCGATTTGTTGTCGTCGAGGTGAGCATGCAGGTCCGCGATGAGAACCGTCACGTCGACGCCGGCCCGCAGGAAGTCAGCGAGCTTTCGCATCGTCGTGAAGTGGCCGATGTGCATCTCGCCGGTCGGCGCGTAGCCGATGTACGCCGATGGGTCGCTCTCCTCGAACAGCGTCCGCAGTTCGTCCTCGGTGACGACCTCTGTGGTGTGTCGCGTCACCAGATCGAGTCGCTCGGCGGTATCCATACGGATGTGTGACCGGTCCGGCGATTAAAACGTTCCTGTCCGGTGTGACGGGCTGTCGAGGTGGGCCGTACTGTTTTATGACAGCAGGGCACATTCGGGGGTAGATGTCGCTCCTGTTCGACCACGTCATCGGGTCCTTCGACCTCGACGGCGCATCGCTGTGTGTCCCCGACGACGACGCCCTCGACGACCACGGCGATGTCGTCCCTGTGCGGCCGGTCGCCGAGTTTGCGGGCCATCACGACGAACTCGCCCACCCCGAGGCGGACTGGGTCTGTATCCCGCTGCACGAACCGAACTCGGCGCGGGTCACCGACGAGTTCGTCGCCTTCACCGACCACTCCCTCCACGGCGGGATATTCGTCTTCGAGCGCGACGGCGAACGGGACTTCGTCGACGCGGATGCCTTCGGAGCCACGGGGCTGGCCGACCGGATCCGCTTCTGGCACTCCGACTACGTCCCGGAGACGTACCCACCCTCCTACGACTCGCCAGTAGACGACAGCGAACCGGCCCGAAATCCGATCCCGTCTGCAGAGTTGCTCGACGGCTTGCGTTCCCACGTTGAGCGCGAACGCGAGGCGACTCGCCGGCAAAACCGAGAGCGCGCCGAGCGGCGCTCACCTGACGGGGTGTACGAGGCCGGTGGCGACGCAGTCCCCGAACTCCATGCGCGGGGCCGAGACGACGGCACATACCGGTTCCACGTCGACCCGCCCGCGGATGTCGCCGCCAGGCAGGACGGCGACTGGGCGTTTGTCGTGGAGTCGGTGTTTGGCATCCACGAGGGAAACGAGGTGCTGGTTCACGACGTGGACGGGACCCGAGAGAACGGCCCGTTCCCGGTGCCGGCGACAGTCGAGCGTATCCGCGGCCGGTCGGTCTGGGTCGCGGTGAACTGGGCCGAGGTCGACGGTGCGACGGCGCTCGAAAGCGCACTCACCGACGGTGACACCACCTACGGGCTCACAGCAGTGCTCAATCCCGTTCCGTTTGACCGCGAACGGGAGGCGATTGACTCGCTGGCCGACCACCGCTTCCGGGACGTGCTCGCTGGCGACCGGCCGATAACATTCTCAAACGGAGCAGCCGCCCGGAGCGACCAGTTCGACGCGGAACTGAATCAGGAGCAGCAACTGGCCGTCGAGCACGCGCTGCTGGCCGACGACCTGTTCTGTATTCACGGCCCGCCGGGGACCGGGAAGACGCGGACGCTGGTCGAAATCGTCCGGCGTGCTGCACAGGCCGGTGAGGACGTGCTGGTGTGTGCGGACTCGAATCAGGCCGTCGACAACCTCGTGGCGGGGTCGTCGAGGAGCGACGAGGCCGACCCGCAGTCACTGCACGCCTACGGCCAGCACGGCGACGGCGACTACACGCTCGACCGCGTGAACGCGAGCCAGTCGGCAAACGACGTTGTCCGGCGCGCCTACAGCGACGTGCCCGGGCGGGCCGACGTAGTGGCGGTGACAAACAACAGCGCCGCCACGCTCGCCCGTGAGTTTGACCTAGTCGTGCTCGACGAAGCGACACAGTCCACCTGCGCGGCGTCGTGTATCCCGCTGGTCCGGGCCGACCGCGCCGTGCTGGCCGGCGACCATCGACAGCTCCCGCCCTACAGCGCCAGCGATGAACCGCCAGAATCGAGCTACGGCCACTCGCTGTTCGAGCATCTCTACGCCGACGGCGGCGTCTACGACGGTGTTGGCCTTCAGCTACAGACCCAGTATCGAATGCACCGAGACATCGCGTACTTCCCGAACCGGCGGTTCTACGACCGCACGCTACGGAACGGGCGGGCCGTCGACCCGCTTCCCGACCGGCCAGCGATAGAGGGGTACAACGTCGGCGGTCGGGTCGAGACCGTCGGGCACTCCAAGTCCAATCCCACCGAAGCCCGCCTTGTCGCGCATCTCGTTGAGGACCTGCTGTCGGACGTGCCGGCCAACGAAATCGGCGTCATCACACCGTACAGCGCGCAGGTGTCACGTATCCGCGAGACGCTCACAGAGCGGACCGACGCTGGAGACAGGGTGACTGTCGACACCATCGACTCGTTTCAGGGCGGTGAACGGACGGCCATCGTCCTCTCGCTCGTCCGAAGCAACGCCGAGGGGACCGTCGGGTTCCTCGGGCGGCCGGTCGACGGCCCCCGTCGATTGAACGTCGCGCTCACCCGAGCGAAGCAGTACTGCGCCGTTGTCGCCGACTGGCACACGCTCCGCTACGACGTGGACGGGAAGTGTACGGACCTCTACAGCGACTTTTATCAGTTCGTCTCGAACACCGACCGCCTGAATGACGTGGACCCCGAGTTCATTCCGGTGTAGAGAGCCACCGTCCGACTGCGATGGGTCCAAATATCTCCGACCCAACTGTCGCACATGTACACGGGGAAAACGGAGAAAGCCTGCTGTCTGTGCGGGAATCCCGACACGAAGACCCGTCTGGACCTGCCGCCGCGGGCGGTCCCGTTGCTCAAGCACGCCGACCCCATCGCCTGGCAGGACATCGTCGGCGAGGTGTCCATCTATTTCTGTGGCTCCGACTGGGAGACGGTGCGGGACCTCGTGTTAGAGACCGGGATGAGCCCGCTATCCCGGTGTAACGCCGCCCGCGCCTCCTTCGACCTCCGGGAGGACTTCGAGGCGCTGCTGAACGACATTCGGGACGAGCCGGACCACACGGAAATCGAGGCGGAGATGCGCGCCGAGGCCGAGGAGGCGCTGGCGAATCGCGACGACCCCTACGTAGAGGAGCGGGACCTCGTCGAGGCCCGCGTCATCGAATGGGTGTTCGAAGACACTGAAAACGAGTAACCCGACGAGGGCGGCGGTATGGCTTCGTATCCAAACTGTTTTGACCACCCGTAGCCGTGTGTCAAGCGATGACTGTACGCGTAGGTGTGCTCGGTGCGACTGGCGCAGTCGGGCAGCGACTTATCCAGCTGCTTGACCCCCACCCCGAGTTCGAAATCGCAGCACTGACCGCCAGCGACGCGAGCGTTGGCGAGACATACAAGGACGCCGCCAAGTGGCGCGTCAACTCCCCGATTCCCGAGGACGTGGCTGGGTTAGAAGTCCGCGCCACCGACCCGGATTCGGTGCCCGACGACGTCGGTCTCATCTTCTCCTCGCTCCCGTCGAGCGTCGGCGCGGAAGTCGAACCGGAGTTCTGTGAAGCCGGCTACACAGTCTCGTCAAACTCCTCGAACGCCCGGATGGACGAGGACGTGCCCCTCATCATCCCCGAGGTCAACGCCGACCATGTCGACCTCCTTGAGGTCCAGCGCGACGAGCGCGGCTGGGACGGCGCGCTCCTGAAGAACCCGAACTGCTCGACGATCACGATGGTCCCGCCGCTGGCCGGCCTCGACCGCGAGTTCGACCTGACCGACGTGCGCGTCTCGACGCTGCAGGCTGTCTCCGGCGCGGGCTACTCCGGCGTCACGTCGATGGAAATCATCGATAACGCCATCCCACACATCGGCGGCGAAGAGCAGAAGATGGAGAGCGAATCGCGCAAACTGCTCGGCTCGTTCGACGGCGCAGAAGTCCAGCTCAACGAGATGGACGTGGCCGCCTCCTGTAACCGCATCCCGACGCTCGACGGCCACCTCGAGAACGTCTGGGCCGACACGGCTGAGGACATCTCTGCGGCCGACGCCGAGGCCGCGATGGAGTCCGTGACTGGCATCGACTTGCCGTCCTCGCCGGAGAAACTCATCACGGTGTTCGAGGAACCCGACCGCCCACAGCCACGCCTGGACCGCAACGTCGAGGACGGCATGGGCGTCGCAGTCGGCGGGTTCCGCGAGACGACCGACGGCGTCCAGTTCAACTGCCTCGCACACAACACGATGCGCGGTGCCGCGGGCGCGAGCGTGCTGAACGGCGAACTGCTGAACAAACGCGGCTATCTGTAACGGTCGGCCTCGCCGAGCGCCGTTCTTCCGAGTCGCACGAGAACTGCTAGACGATCCGATATTTTTTCACGGCCAGACTCGACTTCTGGCATATGGTCTCCCGCGATACGAAGCTTCAGATCGGGGTGGTGAGCGCTGTCGTCCTCGTCTGGGCGCTCCTGTTCCGGGCGGTTCCGCTCGGCCCTGTCGCCTCGGTCGTGCTCGTCGCAGCTACGTACTTCGCCGTTCTGGCTGGCACACACCTGTATCTCGCGCTGGCAGGTGATAGCGAGACGCTTCCGGTCGCGGCCCGCTGGCGGTACATTGGGCTCGCGGCGGTAGTGGCCGTAGTCGAACTGCTGCAGGGTACCGTCGGGAGCACTAGCCTCGGGAGCGGTACAGTCGCGCACCTACTCGGCGGCGTGTTCGGTGTGACCGTCGTCTCGTATCTGGTGTACGAAGCCCGCGCTGGCTATCTCGCCAGCCGGCAGTGACTACAGTTCTATCTGATTCCTGAGGCCGTCCCACTTGCCAGTCCGCTCGGCCCGCTGGACGTTCTCAGCGACGATATCTGCCAGCCGTTCGTAGTAGCTCGGCGTGTGGCCGGCGTTGTGGGGCGTGATGAGGACGTTCTCGAAGTCCCACAGCGGGTGGTCGCCGGGCAGCGGTTCGGGGTCGGTCACGTCCAGCGCCGCGCCGTCGATGTGGTTGCGCTGGAGCGCACTGACCAGCGCGTCGGTATCGACAACTGGGCCGCGGGCCACGTTGGTGAGCACCGCGCTGGGAGGCATGGTCTGGAACACCGCCTCGTCGATGAGGTGGCGCGTCTCGTCGGTGAGCGGGCAGGCGAGCCCAACGTACTCCGTGTCGGTGACCGCTTCGCGGATCTCGTCGAAGCCGTACACCTCGTCCGTCGGGCCACCCTTCTCCGGCGAGTAGCGGACGCCAACGGTCTCCACACCGAACCCCTGCACGCGGTCGACGATTGCCTCGCCGATTTCTCCCAGCCCGACGATGCAGACACGGCTGCCGGCGAAGTCGTCGGTGTGGAACGACTGCCAGATGTGGTCGCGCTGGTGGCGACGGGCAGTGAAGAAACCCCGGGCAAAGGCGAGCCATGACCCGACGACATTCTCGGCGACGTTCGGCCCGTGGACGCCGGAGGCCGTCGTGAGCGCGATGTCGCGGTCCGCCAACTCCGAGAGTGGGAGGTGGTCGTATCCAGCGTATGTCCCTGCAAACAACTTCAGCGAGTCGGCAGTATCGACCAGTTCCGGCGAGACATCGTTGCCGGTCAGAACTGTCGCATCCGCAATCAAGTCCCGCTCGGCTTCGGGCGTCTCTGCGACGGCGACATCCCACTCCGGCAGTCGTTCCCGGAGCGCTGTCACGTACTGGTCGACCGGCATTCCGTGAACGCCGTAGCGCGTCACGACGATGTCGGCCATTGAACCTCTCCTGTGGCGTGCAGAGCCATACCGTCTGCTCCACGCGGGGGCCTCAAAACGGTGCCGGCAGTCTGTTGATAGTCCGCCAGAGATAGTGTTGCTATTGCTATAGTTAGAGAACGGTAGAAATACCAGCCTGAATTAGTAAAATTTGTAGTAATAGTACTCCGATATCTTAGCATATTTGTAGGATGGCCAGCGTACAGCGTTCAAGGAATGGGGAAATCGACGAGCGTTGCGGTGATCGATGACGACGAAGACTATAGACAGCTCTACAAGCTCTGGCTTCCGGAGGAATACGAAGTTATAGAGGCTGGTGACGGTCGTACGGGGTTGCAGTGCGTCGACGACTCAGTTGATGCAGTACTGCTGGACCGGCAGATGCCGAAACTGAGCGGCGAAACGGTCGCCGAAAAGCTCCGACAGCGGTCAGTTGCCCCTGCGGTCGTGATGATAAGCAGCGTCAAGCCGGACGTGGATATTCTGGATATTCCAGTCGACTCGTATCTCAGAAAGCCCGCTGACCGGGACACTCTGTTGTCAGTACTTTCGACGGTCCGGACTCGATGTGAATACGAGGCACAACGCCGGGAACTTCTGGGACTTGCCGACCGGCGGGCAACAGTTGCCGACGCTGTACGGGCCACAGCGCTCGCAGAGAGCGACGCGTACCGGCGGGCCGTCGAACGGCTGGAACAACACGACGTATCACTCGCCGACGCAGTGTCCGAGTCGTAGGGCACAGTGCGTTCCAGTTCAGTCAGGTGAGCGCGTCAGACCCCAGTTTCGATGCAAGACAATAGGTTTTAGCGGGCGCGGGACACCGTAGCGGGTATGGAACACGTAGACGTCGCCATTGTGGGTGGTGGCCCGGCCGGGTCGTCGGCGGCCGAGGCTGCAGCCAACCACGGGGCCGACGCCGTCCTCCTCGAAAAGGGGGTCCCCAGAGCCGACCGCGAGGGGACGGGGCCGGACTCGACGGACGCCGCCGGGTTGCTCGATTACTGGTTCGACATCATGGATATCCCGCGGTCGGAGTTCCCCGAAGACGTGGTGTTGAGCGAACTCGACGGGGCGAAGTTCTACGGCCCCTCGACGGAGATGACGCTTACCGAGACCGGTATCAGTTCCAGCGCTGACGGCTTCGGCATCACCTTCCATCGAGCGCGGTTCGACGACTGGCTTCGTGAGCGGGCGACGGACGCGGGCGCAGACTACCGCGTCGGCGTCAGCGTCACCGGCGTCGAGACAGACCTCCGGAGTTCGCCGCGACACACCGTCCGGCTGGCCAACGGCGAAGACATCGCCGCCGGGTTCGTGATTCTCGCCGACGGCCCACAGCGGACTATCACCGGCGGCACGCTCGACCAGTTCCTCCCGGCCGGACAGACGATGGCCGATATCATGCCGTCGAACAAGGTCAACCACATCGCCTATCAGGAACACCGCCGGATGCCAGAGGAGCTGTTCACACCGGAGTTCATCGAGTTCTGGTGGGGCATTATGCCCGGTCACACGGCGTACCCGTGGATTTTCCCGAACGACAATTCCGTCGCCCGCATCGGTCTGACGATGCCCATCGGGCTGGATATTGACGCCTACGACAGCGCCGAGTGGGACCTCCTCAACGCGAGCGACGACAGCATCCCGCAGGGCCGGCAGTACATCGAGCGACTGCTCGAACGGGAGTTTCAGGCGTACGACCTCGACGACTTCCCGCTCGTCGAAGAGCGCGGGAAATCGAAGGGGACCGAAACGTACCCCATCTCCTCGACCCGGCCGATAGAATCCCCGGTGGGTGCTGGCATCGCTGTGGCCGGTGGGGCAATGGGGACCACCTCGGCGTTCCACGAGGGCGGCGACCACGTCGCCGTTCGCACCGGAAAAATCGCCGGCCGCCTCGCCGCGAACGACCGCCTCGAACGGTACAACGACGCCTGGCACGACGCCATCGGCGACGAAATCCTCCGGAACGTCACCTTCGCGGACATGGTTCGAGACTGGCGGCCCGGCGACTGGGACCGAGCCTTTAGGACCGCCAACGACCTGATGGACGCCCGCGGAATCAAGGCCGATGCGGCGCTCCGTGGCGGCTACAACGGCATCAAGATGGTTCTGGCTTACAAATGGGGGAAGTTCTCCTCCCGCAACGGCAAGTACGTCCAGCTGCGCGAAGACGACTACGCCGTCTGAACGTCACCCTTAGGTGTGCGACCGGCTAACTACGGCTGCGTGCCTTTAATCCCCGGCTGAGACCCGTCACCGGGACAATGACGACCCGGAGAACCCGGGCACGCGACATGACCGCGGTTCACACCGCATCTGGTCGTTATTCAACGACCTGCCAGACGGTTGCACCGTCTGGGCGTTCGGTGATTACGCCGTAATCACCCGCGCTCGCGGCTGACGCCGCTCGCGCAATCGGTCGCCGTATCCGGCGACCCGCCCGGCACGAGGGTTTGCCGGCTGACGTGGCACACCGCCGAGGATGATGCCGGACGTTAGTGTTCCGGGCGTACATTTCAAGTGTGTTAGTGGGTACGTCTGAAATAGTACTGACACTGTCCACATTGGCTCTAGTGTGTCACTGAGGCAGGTATTTCCGTAGTTGCACCCTGTTAGTCGGATATTCAGGAATAATTAATGCCGGTGCTCCCGGGACTATGGCCATCGAGTAGACCCATGTCTGTCATTTTTACAGCCTCAGTAATATCGTTAGGCGACCACTATCGTTCGAGGGGTAATGATTCACTCAGGGTTGCGTCGTATTTTCTCACGGTCGATCCCAGTACGACAAAAGTATTTGCAGTAACATTTAAATATTGTTTGGTTGACATTATATTTGTAGATTAGACGATGTTCGCTCCACTGGCGCCGATGACCGTTGCCGTGCAAACTCTCGCAACACTCACCATCGTCGCATTGCTGTACATAGAGGTGAAATACGACTCCGGATCCGAAACCGGACAGCCCGAACAGGCTGCAGTCGATGACTGACCTACCCGCTATCAATCAGGCCGTACGTCAGCGCGAGCCGTCGCCCGACAAGGAGACGTTTCAGATGTTCACATTTTTAACGGCCACTGTATCTGTCCATCGCGTCGGCTCAGTTCGTATTTGAACCAGCGGGTGAGGAGTTCGACAAAGGCCTGTTCGTCCTGTCTGAACTGGCCCGACCGGGGGTCACGAGCAACGAAACAGACCGTCCCGAACAGTTCACCGTCAACTTCGATCTTCGCACCGAGGTAACAGCCGATACCGT
>NZ_JAAOHT010000160.1:0-1223 GCF_011440255.1 Haloarcula sp. JP-Z28
TGCAGTCCCGTATCTGGATCAAGAACCCGAGTCGGTCCGACTTCGTCAAGACGCGCGCCGAATACGTCAAGTCGGTCAAGCAACGCTTCGACGCCGAGGACATCAACATGCCGTACCCGAACCGGACCATCGGCGGCGGGCTGGAGATGACCGGGTTCGACGGCGTCGTGGAACCAGCCGACGACTGATCTGCCGCTGGCGCAACCTCGTCGTCAGGGACTGCAACACACCGACCTACACCGACGTTTTGCGGTCTGTGTGACGTTACATGCGGTGCGGAATCGCCGTTCCGATTCTTCGTCTTCGTTTCACGCAAAATAAGATGGGCACCTCACTGTTGGTCGCGTAGAAACGATGCTTCCTCAGACGGTCCCGTTACTGCTCACCGACTTGCTCGTCGCAGAACAGAGGAACGAGAACGGTCTGGAAACGACCTGAGAAGAGAGAACGACGGTGATACCGCCGCTAAAGAAGGTGAGAAGAGCAAATATCCCGTGCCACGGTGTCGCATTCCCTGGAAAAACGCCGACGCCGAACGCAACGAACCCAAATACTGCGAGTGCGAGTGGGAACCCACGTCGGTCCATCGTCCGGTAGAGAAAGTATGCCGAGAGGAGTACCATCGCCCCCGTTACCAGCATCGTTGTGTTGAAGATTGTCGCAGACGGTTCGTGAATCACGGGGTTCGGTGGGCGGGTCGATCCCAGATCACTGATGTCCTGTCTCGTCGAATAGTTTGGGTAGAGGACCTCAGCGGTAATTATCCCCATGAAGCCAATGAACCCGGCCAACGTCAGACTAAATCCTGCCCCCGACGATTCGGAAAATCCGAGTCGAGACAGGAGACGGTCACTATTCGTCATTATTCGTCTGAACTTCTCCCAACATGTGTGAAATGGTTGACTTTTTTACCTCTTGGTGCTGACTTCGCGCGCTTCATTAGGCCGGACCCTTGCCAGACGCGAGACTGCTCCCAGAGACAGTGAGGTCCCCCACACGAGCGGTGCCAATGGCCCTATTGGTGCTTAGTTTTCTCGCCGTGTTCTATGTAAATGTACGCAAATCACCAGACGATACTACTCCAATTCAGGACCGTTCTGCCGCGTTGAATAGCGATCTAATCGGCGGTTATCACGGGTTAGAAGGACGAAGCCGAGGAAATCAATTCTGGCTATGGAAGTCGATCTCCTCGACTTCGTTGAGCAGTGTCGGCAGCTAGTCAA
>NZ_JAAOHT010000161.1:0-1166 GCF_011440255.1 Haloarcula sp. JP-Z28
GTCCCCATGCACCAACTACATAGACGGCAGCTACTCGGAGTCGTGTGTTCGGGCTTGACTGTACTCGCCGGTTGTGGCAGCGATCAAAGCGGTAATTCGAGTGAGACTGAGACTGGTGGCGGTGCCGAACCAACGCCGGACTCAGCTGCGGTAACTGCTACGAATAAATCGACGCTCAGCGGTAACGACGACAGATCAACACAGTTCGGTCAGGTTACACGGTTCCCTAAATCGTATGCGATGACAGCCACAGTGCAGTCCGGAGGGCGGACCGTGGAGATGTCTGGCCGTTTCTACCGGGGAGATATGTACTGGTCATTCGACCAGCAGGGACAACAGATGGAGATGTATCACATTGGGAACAGTACGTACACCGTTGTTGGAGGGCAGTGTGTCCGGGGAACGATGCAACAGGGGATGGGTCGTGACGAGGTTGATCCAGGCCGTTTCTCCGATCAGCCGGAGGAAAACCCGGAAGTCACGCCGGTCGGTCGGGATACCATCGATGGTGAGGAGGTGCTGGTGTATGAAATCTCTCAGGCTGAGTCCCAGAAGCCGCTGACATACTACATTCTGGCGGACTCCGGATATCCGCGACGTATTGAAGGCGAGTCAATGCGGTGGGACTTCCACTCGTGGGGTGTGGTTGACCCGATCCAGAAGCCCGAAGGAGACTGTCAGTCGATGCCCGGTGGCGGCACGATGGCTGACGGTGGCAGTTAATCGCTCAGCTAGACGTGACTTGATGGGGCTACTCCGAGAGTAAACAGTTCTCAACGTACCGTCGAAATTCGGCTCTCACGTCGTCGATTGTGTCCTCGTCGCTGGTAATCCGTTCCGCCTGAATCCCGACTAAAACTGTGTGGAACAGTGCGGCTGTCTGCGATGGGTCTTCGACAGTAAATGCGCCGGCGTCAACACCCGCTCGGATGACACGGGCGATCTGCTTTCGAATAAAGTCATCACTCCTGCGAAAGAGACGGTTGTAATCGTCGTCGTGCGCTGCCTGCGCTCGCAACTCAATCACAGCCTGGGAAAATTCTGCCGCGTTGAATAGCGATCTAATCGGCGGTTATCACGGGTTAGAAGGACGAAGCCGAGGAAATCAATTCTGGCTATGGAAGTCGATCTCCTCGACTTCGTTGAGCAGTGTCGGCAGCTAGTCA
>NZ_JAAOHT010000162.1:0-1161 GCF_011440255.1 Haloarcula sp. JP-Z28
GTCGTCAACCTGACTGTCATTACTACTGTCGGGACCGGTGAGATGTCCGGCGTTGAGTCCAATTAAACCGCAGGCTCCTCCGGTTGTGGTGCTCCCCCGCCAATTCCTTTAAGTTTCATCCTTGCAGACGTACTTCCCAGGCGGCTCGCTTCTCGGCTTCCCTAGGGCGCAGCGCAGGCTCGTAGCCTACGGCACACCTAGCGAGCATCGTTTACAGCTAGGACTACCCGGGTATCTAATCCGGTTCGAGACCCTAGCTTTCGTCCCTCACCGTCGGGTCCGTCTTCCTGAGGTGGTTTCCCCATTGGTGGTCCGTCCAGGATTACAGGATTTCACTCCTACCCCGGACGTACCCCTCAGGTCTTCCGGCCCCAAGCCGGACAGTTTCCGCTGGACGCCGACGCGTTGAGCGCGTCGATTTCCCAACGGACTTGTCCGGCCGGCTACGGACGCTTTAGGCCCAATAATATCGGCTATCACTCGGACTGCCGGTATTACCGCGGCGGCTGGCACCGGTCTTGCCCAGTCCTTGTTCCTGTACCACCTTACGGTACAGAAAAGCGAGGGCTATATGCCCTCGCACTCGGAGTCCCCCTATCGCACTGTCGTGCAGTGTAAAGGTTTCGCGCCTGCTGCGCCCCGTAGGGCCCGGTATCTTGTCTCAGATACCGTCTCCGGGTTCTTGCTCTCACAACCCGTACCGATTATCGGCATGGTGGGCCGTTACCCCACCATCTACCTAATCGGCCGCAGCCACATCCTACAGCGCCGGAACATTTCTAACTCTCTGCACTCCAGCATGAGAGTTATATCCGCTATTGGCCTCAGTTTCCCGAGATTATTGCGGTCTGTAGGGTAGTTTGGCCACGTGTTACTGAGCTATATGCCACGGGTCTAAGCCCGTGCGACTAGCATGGCTAAATCGGACTCCGATAGCAATGGCCTCCGGCAGGATCAACCGGAATGTATCCCGGCACAATGCCGGGGGGTTAGGCGGGATCACACCCATATAATGGGTGTGGTCGCTATCGAAGGGTGTTCGAGGACACCCGTCGACCGAGTGTCACCGAACTATCAGGGCTAACATCAGATCCCATCTTGACGGCGGACCGCAGGGGTGGAATCCTCATTTCTTCGGACCTGATTGTTGTCTCGAAGCCA
>NZ_JAAOHT010000163.1:0-1149 GCF_011440255.1 Haloarcula sp. JP-Z28
TAATGGTCAAGATAACTTCTGAAAGTTAAGAAATTTCTCACACCACTTCTTGGCGTAGCTGACTTGCTGCGTCACTTGTTCAAATACGTCTTTGACGAGTTCGTGAAATTCGTCCTCGTCGCCGACGATAATCGGCGACATCGTCCATTTCAGCTGTTTCCAGACTTGCTCGATTGGGTTGAGATGCGGCGAACCTGACGGGAGAAAGATGAGATCGATACCGAGTTGGTGGGCACGCTTTCGTGTGTATTCACAGATATGAGATCCGTGCTTGTCCAAAACGAGCAGAATCCGCTGTCCCGGATTCTGCTCGCGGACCGTCTCTAAGACGCTGCAAATCTTCTCTTTTTCCTCTGTTTCGGTCCAGCGAACCAGGCTTTTTCCGTTCAATGCATAGAATCCAACCGCCGAATCTTCGGTCTTGACGAGCGGCCGTTCAACGTGCGGGTCATCGACGTACCACACCCGCCGCGAATTATCATACGGCTGCGGGTGTGAAGCATCGAAAAAGCCGACGACAGTACCGCCGTCTGTACAAACATCATCGTTGACAACCCATCCGTCTTCTTTGTCACCTTTCTCCTTGTTGTGGGGTTCGTCGTCAGTCTCGTCGAGCGCGTCAGCGACGCGCTCGTCGAGGACTTCCTCGGGATTCTCCGGCCGATTCGGTCGTTTTGGACGTGGTTTTGCGTACGAGAGGCCAAGATCCCGGAGAAACTTCCCGAGGTAATCGGGGTGGTACTCAACACCGAACTCTTTGGTCAAAAGATGCTGTATCTCCTGTGATTTCCACGGTTGACCTTCCTGGAGCAGCTCAAGCAGCTCATCCTGTTCGTCCTTGTCGAGTTTCGGGGGCCGACCGCCCCCGAAACTCGGCATCAATTCTTCGAGCCCGCCCTCATTCCACGCATCCGCCCATCGGCCGCCGGTCGCTGCCGACCGTGCTTCCCGGTCGGCAGCTTCCGCAATCGTGTCGCCTTGGTAGAGATTCTTCACGAACCCGAGACGCCGAATTCTGTGCTTATCTTCGGCGTCATGGAGAAGCTCGTCGAGCTTCTCCTCCGGAAGGTGACGCTTGATCTCTTTGCGTCGCTCGCGTCCCATTGCAAGCACATCGAACCGACCCCACAAAAGATTCCTCACTCATTA
>NZ_JAAOHT010000164.1:0-1135 GCF_011440255.1 Haloarcula sp. JP-Z28
CGGACCCTACAATAGCCGACACTGACGGAGACGGTCTTTCCGATGGGGCGGAACTAAACACGCATGGAACGGATCCAACACTAGTTGACACGGGTGGGGACGGTCTCGCTGATGATGCAGAACTCAATAAACACGGTACCAATCCGCGGGCAAACGACACAGATAGTGATGGATTGAATGATGACCGAGAGCTTGATCTTAGGACTGATGCATCAGATAGTGATACTGACGACGATGGGCTCCCAGACGGTGCGGAAGTCGATATGACCGATCGGTTCCCTGGCGCTGATCCACTGCAGAAGGATATTTTCGTTGAAGTAGATTATAAATCTAGACTATCGCGCAGTGTTATCCGGGATATGACCGACGAGTTCGAGCAAGCACCAATTGAGAATCCAGATGGCTCATCCGGCATTGACCTACACATCGACCATGACGATAATCTCCGTTGTGAAGATGCCTCAGGCTATATTAGAGACCAAATTCGATATGGCTGTAAGAGTGGCGGGAAGACGGTCACCTCCCCAGATAATGCTGGATATTATTATATCCAGATTGTAAGTACTGTCAAGAGACCTGGTAACGCTATGTCAAACGGTGGTCTTGCAGTCGACTCAGTCGCGTTTGTTGAGTTAGCTTCAGATGAAGCAACGGGGCACATATTTATGCATGAACTTGGGCATCTTTTAGATATCTATGATCCGGGTGTCGATAGCCGTGAGCGCGGCTATAGCGAGTATCCCAGTGTTATGAATTATCTCTCGCCAGACGATAGCCTCGGCTACGCTCGCTCAGACTGGAAAGACATCAATCGAAGTGTACAGCGTGTCCCTGGAACAACTGAAAGAGAAATCATTGATCAATCCAATGAACAAGAATAGATTGTTATAGTCCTCCGGACAAGAAAACGCTTCGGGCTTCAACTCTCCGAGTTCAAATAATCGCGACCGGCGTCGGTAATCCGGTAGGATGGACTGCCTGGTTGGTCTCCAGATTCAAGATATCCTTTATTCAATAGGTTGCGACATTCTTGGTGAATGTAATTTCTGCCGTAGCCAGTGCTCTTTGCGATATTGCTTGGAGTCAACCAGATTTTATTTTCATTCGCGAATCGCAAGATCGCTTTTTCTACATA
>NZ_JAAOHT010000165.1:0-1119 GCF_011440255.1 Haloarcula sp. JP-Z28
GGCCGTCACGGAGCATCTCCAAGAGTTGTTCCTGCTCGTCTTCGCCGAGCTTCGGGGGACGTCCGTCCCCGAAGTTCGGCGTTAATTGGCCAAGACCACCTTCGTTCCAGCGACGTGCCCACCGACTGCCCGTCGATTCAGATTTGCCAACGCGGTCAGCTGCCTCCTCAAGGCTGTCGCCCTTGTAGAGATTTTTCACGAACGTGAGGCGGCGGACGACCTTCGGATCGTCCGCCTCCAATAGCAACCGATTGAGATCATCTTCACTCAGATGGCGGACGATCTCTTTGCGTCGGTCCCCGCTCATTGCAACACCTTCTCAGGCTATCCCCATAACTTCACTTGGGTACTATAACCGGATTCTGCTCGCGGATCGCCTCTAACGCATCACAGACCGTTTCCTTGTTAATTCGCTTTCCAAACGAGATCGTGCTCTTTCCCGTCAGCGCATAGAAACCAAACGAGCGCCATGGGGCTGTCACCAGCGGTTTCTCGATTGTTACTGTTCGGTCGTACGACCACATCCGCTGAGAGTTATCAAACGGCTGTGGTCATGCCTCATCGAAAGAAGCCGAATACGATCGGCTCTTCCTCTTTTGTCTTTCCAGAAGTCTCCTCGCCAAGCGCTTGGTCGAGGCGCTCGGCGAGAATCTCGTCTGCCTCGTCAGGACTCCACGAATCCATCCGTCGTGGTTTGGCGTAATGCATCCCGCTCTCGCGCAACTTCCGGCTCAAGTGAGCTGGATCGTAGGTGACCCCGTAGCGGTTTTTGATGGGTGTGTGTATCTCCCGTGGCGTCCATGGTTGGCCCTCTTCGAGGATATCACACAACTCGGCGAACTGCGTATCTGAGAGTTTCGGGGGCACGCCGTGCGTGCGCGAACTTGGTATATTGAATTTCGTGAACTCGTTCTGATGTATGCCGTTCACAACATCAAGCAGTCTCTGAAACAGTGAAGTCAAGCTACATCTGGCGATTCACCACGGCCCTTTTTTCTGCCGTGTTGAATAGATGCTGAGTCACGGTTAGAGTGGTTCACAGAGCGGTTCTATGTTCGAGATGGCGAACATCAGGACAATCTCACGGAACTGTCGATACCAGCCGAGCGCTCGCACGGC
>NZ_JAAOHT010000166.1:0-1102 GCF_011440255.1 Haloarcula sp. JP-Z28
ATTTGGCGAAGCTCAGCCGAGACGTGAGTTGTTCGAACAGTTCTGAGACGAGAGCGCGGAACTCGTTCGCGCTCTTGACAATCAGTGGAGAGGCTTCCCATTTCAGACTCTTCCAGATCTGCTCGATTGGGTTGAGGTCTGGGGATCCAACCGGTAAGAAAACGAGATCAATCCCGAGTTGATGGGCACGCTTGCGTGTGAATTCGCACGTGTACGCGAAGTGATTATCCAAAACGAGCAGAATCCGCGTTGCGGGATTCTGCTCGCGGATCCTCTCTAAACACTCACAAATCCGTTCTTTCGTCTGGTCTTCTGGGAAACTGACCACACTCTCACCGTTGAGTGCGTAGAAGCCGACCGCTGGTTCGAAAATCTTCACCAGCGGTCGTTCATGATGCGGATCATCGACATACCACAACCGGCGCGAGTTATCGTACGGCTGTGGATGCGATGCATCGAAAAAGCCGACAACAGTGCCTCCATCTGTGCAGACATCCTCATCGACGACCCAGCCTTCCTCGTCGTCGTCTTCGCGTTTATTGTGTGGTTCCTCAGTATCCTCGGCGAGCGCGTCGCTGACGCGCTCGTCGAGAATTTCTTCGGCATTATCTGGCCGTGACGGACGTTTTGTCCGTGGAATTGCGTATGACAATCCGAGATCCTTGAGAAACTCACCCAGGTAGACTGGATGGTACTCAACGCCGAACTCGTCGTTGATGAGATGCTGGATTTCCTGTGGTTGCCACGGTTGGCCGTCACGGAGCATCTCCAAGAGTTGTTCCTGCTCGTCTTCGCCGAGCTTCGGGGGACGTCCGTCCCCGAAGTTCGGCGTTAATTGGCCAAGACCACCTTCGTTCCAGCGACGTGCCCACCGACTACCCGTCGATTCAGATTTGCCAACGCGGTCAGCTGCCTCCTCAAGGCTGTCGCCCTTGTAGAGATTTTTCACGAACGTGAGGCGGCGGACGACCTTCGGATCGTCCGCCTCCGATAGCAACCGATTGAGATCATCTTCACTCAGATGGCGGACGATCTCTTTGCGTCGGTCCCCGCTCATTGCAACACCTTCTCAGGCTATCCCCATAACTTCACTTGGGTACTA
>NZ_JAAOHT010000167.1:0-1067 GCF_011440255.1 Haloarcula sp. JP-Z28
AAAAACGACGACTTCTACGAGGCGTTCGTGGCGTTCGTCCTCGACGAGCGCCGCGAGGAGTTCATCGAGTATCTCGACCTGGACGAGTTGTAGAGAGTTTCTGAGATATCGGCTGTTTCGCGGTAGCTGAGTGGTTCTTTTGACGTGTTACACCGGAAACAGTGGGGTATGCAAACACATTAATAGTTGTCCGTCAGTCGTCTGCTGACGGTGGTTGGTCGCGAGCGTTCCGGATATCCTCGAAGTATGGATCAACGATTTCCATGTCCTGAACCACATCTCGGAGCGCATGCAAGATCGCAATCGCGAAGGCCCGCTGCAAATCGAGCTCCCGAGCTGCGACTCGTTCAGACATCTCACCGTTGGCATAGGGGATGGCATACGTGAGCGCAGCCGCGAGTTTGCTGAGCCCGTATCGTTCCAGGAGGAGGTCGAGGTCCTGGTCGTGTGGTGAGCGACCGACCGCCTCAATGAGAGTGGGCGTGACGGTATACTCGTCACCGTCCAGGTCTGCAGTCAGCGTGATCGGGACAGCGGAATACGTGTGCGTCTTCTGCTCTTCATCTCGGGTCACGACACCGAGGTCAACGAGCGTTCCCATATCCGAGTACGCTGTCGTGCGGGGGATCTCTAACGCAGCGACGATATCGTCGATGGTTACGTCGCCCTCGCGGAGGACAAACGTGTAGAGCCGGGCCAGGCGTGGCTCTTCCAGCAGTTGTGCAATCGATAGGAGCCCATTGATAGCACGTTCTGGGTCCCCGGCGGCTTTCGGCATACAATTCATAATTCATGTATTAAGGAATAGCGGCTGGGACGACGCCAACCAGCGAGTCAATCACTGATAGTTCGATGATTAACAGCGTGTCACAGATGTACTCACAAAGTGGGACAGCTATCTGTTCAGTGAGTGGCTCAGTTGCTTGGAAATACGGAAAGACCACTCGGGAGAGATGCCTCTCCTGAGTGGGCTGTGATAGGTATGAATGGTGGCGGCGAACCGCGTTTCCCAGAGGCTCGCGCACTCCAGTACTCCCCGGAACGCTGGTGGGCTTATCTTCCGTGTT
>NZ_JAAOHT010000168.1:0-926 GCF_011440255.1 Haloarcula sp. JP-Z28
TCTCCTTCGAGTTTCTTGGCGAGTTCGACGTGTTCGCCCCGGCGGAGACGGGGCGAACACGAGAGCATAAACCACCAGAGATGCTGCGTGGGTTCCTCCACTGCTATTACCGTGATATCTACGGAATTCGTCCTGCTGAGCGGGAGCTTCAGAACACGGTTGTCTGGCTGAGCTGTGGCTTCGATCGACCGCCGTCAAGAGACGCGGTCGATCGGTTCCTTACTGACCTCGAACACGTCGTCGACGAAGTCTTTGACCACCTCGTCGAGCAGGCCGCCCGGCGCGGCCTGCTCGACTTGACCTACTGCATCGATTCAACCGACGTGAGGGCGATGCCCGCTGACCAAGATGCGTCGAAATGCTACGATCCAACCGATGAAGAGTACTACTACGGCTACGGCTGTACGATTGTTTCGACCGGACAAAAAATACCGATTGCAGCGGAGTTCACCGAGAGCAAACAAGCGCCAGAAGAGACGGCGATGCGCGTCACCTGTGACGCGCTCGCCGTCGCCAAGCCGATTTGGATGGTCGGTGACAGCGCCTACGACACCCTCGACTGGCACGACCACCTGCTGGCCGCAGGGGTCGTGCCAGTCGCCCCGTACAATGCTAGAAACGCTGACGACCCGAAAGATATCGAATACAGGGTCGAGGACCGCATTGAGAAACACAGCGAGGATGTACAGCTGAAACAATCGATACTAAACCAGACGTACAATCGCCGCACTGGAGTGGAACGAACCAACGAATCAGTGAAGGACTGCGGCCTCGGGCGAACGCACGCCCGAGGCCGCGCCCACGCACGAGCGCAGGTCTTCCTCGCACTGTGTCTTCGCCTGGTCGTCGCAATCACCAATTACGAACGCGGAGACAATCCGGGAAGCACGATCATCACGGTGTGAGAAGAGTTCTATGACACCCTC
>NZ_JAAOHT010000169.1:0-891 GCF_011440255.1 Haloarcula sp. JP-Z28
GGCTGTGGTGAATCGCCAGACGTAGCTTGATTTCACTGTTTCAGAGACTGCTTGATGTTGTGAACCGTACACATCAGGACGAGTTCACGAAATTCACCGTACCAGGTTCGCGCACGCACGGCGTCGCCGAGCGTGCGCTTGATCGTCGAGAAGACGGTTTCACACATCGCTCGTTGACGGTAGCGAGGTCCATCGATCCGCGCGTTATGTGCGTGATCGATGGGCTGGAACTCACGATGTTTGATCAGTGGTCTCACGCCTTCTTCGCGGAGTTTGTCGCGTAATTCCATCCAATCGTAGCCTTTGCCAGCCGAGCTGTGTGTCGTGGCGTTTCTCGGTCGTACAGTGAACGTCTAGAATCGCTTGCGTTTCTGTGTCGACGAGTGCTGTTGCTTTGAGCGTCTGAACCCGGTAATTCGTCCGCCGGCAGTAGTGTTTGCTAGCGTTTTCGCGGTCGAAAAACGTCGCGTCGATGGCGGCGTGACCGCTCGGCTCGTGCTCCTGCGCCGAAAGGCGCAGCAGCACTCGCCAGATCGCTGTCTTGATTCTGTCAAACCGCTTGACTAACGTCGAGTGGTCGGGGAGATCGGCCGCGTCGAGGCCGATCTCCCCGAGTATTTGTGGCATCTCACTCAGCAAATCAAGTGCTTCTCGGTAGGATTTTTGCAGGTAAACCCGCAGACAGTGCAGCGACACCACCGCATACTCGGCGAAGCCGCCACCCCCTTCGGGAGCGGCGACTTCGCCTCGCTCACCAACAGCATTTTTAGCTAACTGAACGACTTTGCTCGTGAAGCGGGAAATCTTCGACATTGACCATCGGCGATTCCCCGCTTCATTCCACTAGTTCTAACGGTCGAAACCGACGCAGTCCCGCGATTCACCAGAGCC
>NZ_JAAOHT010000017.1:0-59750 GCF_011440255.1 Haloarcula sp. JP-Z28
CACGAGCACTAACAGACCAAAGCCATCATTCATACGCACTGTGACTCATTCACCGACGATTCGCTCGTCGCTGAACGAGTCCAGGCGCAAACTGGGTCGCACGTAATCACACGGTGGAAGAGTTAATCGAGACTGGTACCCTCGTGGTTCGATTCCACGACTCGACGTTAGGCGGCCACAGCGGTGGGGTTGCCTCCCGTACCCATCCCGAACACGGAAGATAAGCCCACCAGCGTTCCGGGGAGTACTGGAGTGCGCGAGCCTCTGGGAAACGCGGTTCGCCGCCACCATTCATACCTTTCATAGCCCA
Source organism: Haloarcula sp. JP-Z28 (assembly GCF_011440255.1). Lineage (NCBI taxonomy): Archaea > Methanobacteriati > Methanobacteriota > Halobacteria > Halobacteriales > Haloarculaceae > Haloarcula > Haloarcula sp. JP-Z28. The sequence continues at coordinate 311 of NZ_JAAOHT010000017.1, forward strand.
CTCAAGAGAGATATCTCTCCCGAGTGGGCTTTCCGTATTTAAACAGAGCCGAACCACTCAGTAAATGACCGGTTCTCGTACTCTGTGGAATACGGCTTCAATCGGTGAGATCAGACGTGCGACTAGTGATCGTGATCGAGTCGTTGAGTCACAGCCTAGGCGTTTGCAGACAACGGTCCGGATCTTGTTGCATGACTCGTCGAATCTCGGATCAACGAACAGGATGGCTCCCGTGTTGTCAAAATATCGAATGATAGCATCCAGAACAGTCTATCTAGTTCGATTACTGTCAGCAGCGTTATACTAGTGGATGAGAATGTGCGAGATACACCCTGTTTCGAGTGTAAGCCAGCCGTCTGTTACGATTAATCGAGTTCTCCGTATCCGTCTCCTCTCATGAGCTCTGCAACGGCCTCTACGTTGTCGAACGCTGCAAGAAGCGCATACTCACGGGCGTCCGTCTTCGCAATGTCGTCCGTTCCGAGTTCCGAAGCAAGCTGGCTCCGAAACTCCGCTTCTCGCGAAACGACTTTATCGCGAGCGAAGAGTTCGAGGCGGTTGTCTCGTTCGTCCCCGACGTTACTCCGACGGACGAAGTACGGATACTGGTGAGCACTCGTTTGGTGTGGTTCGGCATCGTTGGCCGTGAGAGTGCTTGTCGTACTCTCTTTGTTGGGACTATTGGCCCCCTTCGCTTCAGAGAAGTCCCGGCTGTCATCTACCTCCTCAGGGGTGGCTTCCTTGGGTTCCCGATCGTCCGCCTCCTCGTCTGCGATGTCATCGATTTCCTCACCGGCTTCCGCTGGCTCGTCGTCTGCTTCTTCCTGATCATCTCCGAAGCTGAGGTTACCTGATCCTGATTTGAATGAATCGCCCCCCATTAGTCAGCCACCTCCGGCTTAGCGGTGAGGTCAAACTGCATCGTCTCGGTTCCATAGTCGTCGATATCTAAGACCAGTTTGTCATCAACGTCGACATCGAACGTCTCAGTCGCAATGAACCCCGCCAGTTGCCAAAGTTTATCGAGAGTCTCGAGTTCACGGTCGGGCACTCGCCGCTCTCCCTTTTTTGAGACCATCTCCTCGTCCTCTTCGTAGGTCTTCCACCGCTCCTCTACTACTTTGAACGCAGAGCCACGGGCTTCCCACATGGCGTCCATCAAACTCTCGCGTGACCCGATCGACACTGGCGTTGCGAAGGCGTCCGTATTTTCGAACTGATCGCGATACTGCCTGTGGGCGTTTGTCTGGCCGACTCCGGATGGAACCACGCACGAAAGCCCGATTTCGATGTCCAACGCAGTCCCCATGTTCCCGACCATCTCTTCGAGACCATCAAGACTGAGACTTCCCTTTCCAGCTGGCTTGACAGGTGCCACTAATGTCCGAAGCGCGTAGATGGCATTGTAGAGCAGGTCTTCAGCGCGTGCGTTAGGGTCGATGAGGACCGCGTCGTATTCTTCGTTCAACTGCTCTTGCTCCCAGAGAAGATTGTAGAGAAGTTCAAAGCGGGGATACTCGTCTCGAGAAATTCCCTTCATACCCGTTTCGTAGGAAATCTTCTGCTCAAGATTGGAAGTGAAATCGCCCAGCATATCGTGACTTGGAATAATATCAACACCCTCTTCAGAGGTCTCGATGAGGTTGTCGAAGTCCCCGTCTGGCATTTCAAGAATGTGCTTTACGAGATTGTCAGCCTCCGGGTCTCCACGGTTCTTACCGACGTCGAAGAGTGAGGTGAGGTTGCCCGTTTGTGGGTCCAAATCGATCACGAGGACATCAAGTCCCATCCGTTTGAACCCAACCGCGAGATTTGCTGTCATGGTCGTTTTGTATGTCCCCCCAGACTCAGCGTAGACGACGGTCGTTATCATACGCTTCCTCATTTGAAGTTCTGTTAGATATATCTGTGTCAGACATTCGTGACTTCTGCCTGTACCAGTTGTCTGTATCTATTATCTGTAATTGCACCTCTACCGCAAGACAGACATCGGATTGCGCCTGATCTGGAACGTTTGTCTGTAGCAATTATCTGTAATAGATGTCTGTACTAAACGCCTGTAACGGCTGTATGGAACAGATGTTCGGTACAGATAATCGTCTGGAGTTACTTTAGATAGCAAGTCGCATTGATGCCAGAACAGCAATTTGTTACAGACAGCAATTACAGCTTTTTGTCTGTAATTGGTTTGGGCTAAACGTCTACACTAGCTAATGAGGGCGAGTGCCTCGCCCAACCGTGGGCGGGGGTGAAGCCCAGCAGCCACGCCGCAGCTTTTAGCAGATAATCACACGACACAACGGGTATGGAGCAGACCCTTTTCCTCACCTTCCAACTCACTGTTGAAGAGGGCGAGGAGCTGCTTGAACCCACCCTCCTCAAAGCCCGTCGCCTCCGAAACGAAATCATCTGTCTCCACTACCAAGGATAGAGTTGGGGCGAAATCAAAGACGCCGTGGTCGGGAAAGCCGCCCTCATCAACAACACCTGCCAGCAAATCATCGACAAAGCCTAACAGGAACTCACGAACTACGACGAGGGCGATGACGAGGACTGGGGCGCACCCAACCCCTACATCCACGAACCCTATCCAATGCGGATGAACCATCGCGAAGGCTACCGCATCACCGAAACCGACGATAACACGCACCGCTTCCCCATCTCAGCGAAACCATACCACCACGCCAAAGGCAAGTTGAAGGGCAGTCCTGACCACCACAATCTTCTCACGACTGCTCTCAACAAGTCCGCGTGGCGTGTCGGTACCGCGGAACCCCTCCAACATCGTGGCGACTGACAGTTCCACATCACCGTCACCAACACAGACGCCAATGTCCACACGCCAGCGAATCCAATACGTGGTCGGCGTGGACATCAACGAGAACCGCGTCGCACTCGCCGCGATGAACTGGGAAAGCGGCAACGTACAGGACTCGCTCGTTCTCGAATACCTGGACGTGAAGCGTCGACGGCACGAGTGCTTCACGAAGCGCAGGTGGATACGAGAGGCAGGTCAGAACGCGTTCAAGACGGTCGTGGGACAGGAGAAACGAGACTCTGTTCACGACCAGCTCCACAAGATGTCGCGTGACGTCGTTAGGTGGGTCTCGCAGTTCGAGAATCAGGCCATCGTCTTTGGAGACCCCAAAGACATGCGAGACTCGATTAACTACGGGACCCGGATGAACCGCCACCTGCACTCGGTGCCGTTCGCTAAGCTTCGAGATCTGATCACGTACAAGATGGCTCGTGACGGTGTGTCGTCGGATGACGTAGATCCGGAGTACACGAGTCAGCGGTGTCCTCGCACCGCGTGTTTATACACGGAGCGTGGGAACAGGCGGGAAAAGCGGTTCAAATGCCGAGACCGTGGGTTTCAGAACCTGATCCAGAATCCTGTCACAGATAATTACTACAGACGAGTATTACAGACAAAATTTACTTTGAAGCAGGCAAAAATAATAGTGGCCGCAGGCGGGGGGAGTGGCGTGCAACGCACCGTTTGGGGTCGTCATCTACGACGACAGGTTCTAGCCCCGGACCAGTCGATGCGTTTGGGGTGGAGTAGGGAGCGATTGAGCGGGGCCAGTACCTAACTAATCAATATCTGGTTGGTATGGAAAAGTTTTGTGACTCAGAGTTACAATCTTTCTATCTGCCATTACGTCGCATTTTATCCGCAAGGTGTGAACGCAACCAATCTCCACTCGCCGGCAGCACTCTCAAAGACGCTCGCAACCGGTGGTGTTCCGTGGTTGTCGGCGACAGGTTCCTTCTGTAGGTCGCGCTCCGACACTAAATTGATGCCACAGAACGAGCACCCGTCTGCTTCAAGTTGCTAGAGCAGGAGCTTTCGGCTCTGGTCGGTTTTGAGTTCGGCCAGCAATACATTGGCGCTACTCACACAACTTTCTGCCAGGCTGGGCTCGCTTCGAGTTCTTGAAGCGCCGAGCGGAGCTCTGACTGAATTGCCCCATAATACCGCTTTCGGCCAACTGGTGTCTGGATACGGATAATGGCGGTCTCACTTGTCACCTCAAACAGCGATAGCGACCACTGTCCAGCTTGATAGGACCATTTGCCGAGCTCCACCGTTTGCTCATCTTGAATAGAGCGTGTGCCCAATTCCCAGCTCTGCCGTGTCAAATGAGGTAAATGGAATGGAACAACATCAGGAAGCGTGGCAGCACGGCCGGTCTCACATCGATTGTTATCTACTGCCATAACACGAAATCTAGAATCGATCAGTAAAAACGTGTCTACTTCCCCGGCTGGAAGCGCCGACTGAGGTTCCCCTACGACGAGTCCTCGGAGGAAGGTATTTGTCGACATTCAGATACGTGGGCTGAGTTTGAGGGCACGCTCGACTTTGTGGACAGACACGAACTCCGAGACGCTGGCCTAAGGGACATTCCAAAACAGGAGTACCACGCGGGACCCCTGAAAATCGCGATGGAATACCCCCGGCTTACAAAACTCGTCACGGAAGACCAGAAGTCGTGAAATAACGCGTATTGGGGCGAGTGGATCAGCCGACAGTCGCTGTTTATCGCTTCGCATTGGGATCGAGCCAGTAGTAGACCACCGTCATTGTGAGTCCGAGCATCATTGCGTCGGAGCCGAGTGGCTTCCCGATGGCTACGCCAATCCCAAACAGTATCGACGCCGTCATGGCTCCTGTGAGGAGTGCGTATTCAGCGCGCGAACGGTTGCGGAGCCACTGGTCGAGACGGTTGTAGAGGTTGTTCATTGCTCTGTTGCATCCCGCTGATAGCTGGTGAGTACTGTCGGCAACACGACGCCAAAGCCAACGAGAACGGCCCAAGATACCCACGTGGCGACACTGCCCAGTGAGACGTACCAGAGCAGCATTGCGACGACAATGAATGGGAGGGTGGTTTTCGTCTGTCTGGAGACCATGACTTAGAGTTGTTGGATAGAAAGTGTAAGTCCACCGCTCCCGCAACTAGGCTGTTACCCGACCGACTCCAACCCAGCTATTGTGCAGTGCTGTGTTGTGTCGCTGGAAACGGCGCAAAGTTGCCCATACCATCCTATAGCTGGCCGACACTGCCGGGGTTGACGGCGAGTCCGTCACCGAAGGGCTCGGCGTATTGGATACTTCTAGACGGTCCCCTTCGGGAACTGGCCGTCCCAGAACTTCTCTGTAGTAAGGGTGTTATAGAACTGTTCACACACCATCTCCAAGACTCCTGAATCACTCAGCGCAGAGCAAAATTCTATCAGTTCGTGTAACAAACATTTGCTTGAAACGCAGCTCACGGCACTAATGCTTGGATTAGAACGCGGGACAGTCGAACTCGTCCCGCATCAAGAGGAGTGGAAACACCGCTATGAAAACGAAGTTGCACACCTGAAAGCCGTTGCAGGTGAGCGACTGCTCGATTTCGAACACATCGGTAGTACCGCAATCGAAGGAGTGCCAGCGAAACCGATAATTGACATACTCGCTGTTGTCGAAGACTTGGAAGCTGTGAGAGACCTGATTCCGGCTTTTGAAGAGAACGGGTATGAATACCGAGCCGATGACGACGTACGCGGCCGGCTATTCTTCGCCAAAGGACCACGCACGAACCGGACGCACTACCTTTCACTCGCGGAACGGGATAGTGACTTTTATCACGAAAAAATCGCCTTCAGAGAGTACCTTAGAGCCCATCCAGAGGTTGCCGAACAATATGCGTCGATAAAGCGGGCACTAGCGGAGAAGTACCCGGAAACGAGAGAGAAATACACTGCTGAAAAAGTGATTTCATCCGGGACGTACTTGACCGTGCAATGAGGACGTAGCTCATATTGAGCGGGTATTTCACGTAGCTTCTGGTGGAACTGCCCCGAGAACTACGGCTCTTCGGCGAGCGGCGCAAGGTCGTCTACGACCATCCTGATGAGCGAGACCGGGACACAGAACCCGAGGACTTCGCGCCAGCACTCCTTGCGGCTGGAGACGCTCCCGTTCCGGGCCATGCACAGGGATTCGTTGCGGATACTGGTCAGCATTCTTGGAGTCTCCCATCCACTCGGACAGTAAGGCCTTCTTCACGAGCGTAGTCTGCGACGGCCTTGAACGGGAGACCGAACGAATCAACGGTTGCCTCATGTGGGATTGGCCAGTCATCGCTGTAGGCGACATAGGAGTTGGTGGCAAGCCTGTACTCTTGACTGGCTTCGATAGGCTGCCCGTTGACGGCAACCCCCAGTAGCCGTCCAGCCTCGGTGTCGTACTCAACAGTCATTCCGCTGATGTCGCCGTGCCAGAGCCGTCCGTCCTCGCGGTGGGGACGGAAGGCAGCCTGCAAGAGGGTTCGTAGTTGTTCACCCGAGACATGGAGGACGTCTACCCTGCCGCCGAATGGGTTTACGCTGGCCACCTCGCCAGCGGTGACCTCGCCGGACAGGGGGCGACCTGTTCGGAGACCGCCATTGTGGACGAAGCTGACGTCGGTATCAGCCGCCCAGCGATAGGCGTCAGCCACGAGGTTGCCAACACGACTTTCGCCGCAGGTTCGCCGGTCAAGGTCCCGATGGATCGGGTCGTCGACAGTGGCAACAGTCTCCAGCAGACCAACATCGTCCAGCTGTTCGCGGGTCGTGTCAGCCACGGACTCGTCGATAGGTCCCTCGGCTGTCGAATGACGGGTGGCAATCGGCGAGCGATTCCCGTTGAAGAGTTCGACTTCCCAGACCACCTGTCCGTTCGCTCCGGGACGGACGACCAGTGTTCCGTCGACAACCTCGTGGCGTTCCCTGTGGACGTGGCCGCCAAGGACCGCGTCAACGCCGTCAACGGCCGCAACGTCGGTCTCTAAGTCGCTCCGCAAGTGTGCGAGAACGACGAACTGGTCGACACTGTGACCGAGTTCGCTGACCGCTGTCCGCACGCTCTCGACAGGACTGGTCACGGTCAGCTCTGACGCGCCGGTGGGTGCAATTTGGGGAGTCGCAGGATCGATTACGCCGACGAATCCGACTCGCTGGTCATCTCGATGCAGGACTGTCGTTCCGTCTAACCCAGCGAAGGGAACGCCACGCCCGCCCTCCCTCTCCCCTTCAAAAACGTTCGCGACGATCCACTTCTGTGGACTCTCTGAAACCACGTCCAGAATGGGAGCAGTCCCGAAGTCGAAATCGTGGTTCCCTACCGTCCCGATGTCGGTACTCACTGCCCGGAAAAACGGTATCACTTGACGCCCTTCGCAGTAATGGGCGAGGACACCCGGTGCAGTGTTGTCGCCGGTGCCAGCGACTACTGCGTCCTCCCCGCGGATCGACTGGATGGTTCCGGCAAGCCGACCCATTCGCACAGGGTCGTCACAGGCGTTCTCAATGTCAGAGTAGTGGAGCAACCGGACCGACATCGCTCAAAGCTGATTCCAGCGGGGCATAAAAGTGTATTTCGCTTGTGATATATTAGCCCAGGGCTCCCGCTCTGGCCCCCTCTGTGAAACCGCCTCTATTGCTGGGCGAGATACGCTTTCGAAAAATAGCCTTGACTGGCGCGTCCACCACCTGTTCCGATCCGAGTTCTTTAGCTCGATTGTTCGGCCAGCGTTTTGAGTTCCACCAGCCGCGGCAGTTCCGTGACGCCGCTAACTACGACCAGAACCGACAGCGTGTTCCGGTCGGGTGTCGGCATATCGCCGCTCCGCACCTCGGGTGACTGGAGTTCCTCCGTGAGCCATCGTCGCCCGTCGGTAACAGCATCCCGAATCAACCACGCGGGCGGCCCGGCAAACACAGCCAGGGCTCTATCAGCTGAATCCAGCTCGCACTGGGCCGTCAGTTTACCACGCACCGCTCGGCGAAGTGTCGTCTCGACGGCGTTGTACGCCTCGATTTCGTCGACATCGTCTGCGTTGTCACCGAGAAAGCGGTTCTTGAGTTGGTCTATGACCGTTCCGTCACCGCTGCCAGCACCCGGTTGCAGATCCTGACTGGCGTAGCCAAGCGTTGTGAAACCCGCGTCTGAGAGGGTATTGATTATTTCGCTGGCGTCGACGACACTCTGGCCGACAGCGTCGGGTGCCGTCGCCTCACCTGCTGCGAATAGCGCCCCCAGCCGCGCCACAACGGTCTCGTTCAGCGTCTCGGAGGCCGACTCGACCGTCTGTCCACTCCCGAGCCACGCTTCGTTGTCGAACAGTATTTGCCCGTCGACGGTCGATTCCAGCGCCCGGAGTGCCTGCATCGTGTTCGCGGCTGCGTCGTCGTCCCTGCCGGCGGGTAACACCGACAGACAGTAGACTGGAATCGAGTAAACCTCTCTGAGTGCATCAGCGATGTGGGCCGTGGCGCCGCTCCCCGTCCCGCCTGCAAGCCCGGCCACGAGGACGACGGCGTCGATATCGCTTGTCACCAGTTCGTCTATCGCCCGACGAACTTCGAGCCGTTCGTCTTCGATGGCGGCGGTGCCGCTCGTTCGGTCCCCGTTCGTTCCGGTCCCATTTGTTTCGGAGAGTCCGAAGGCATACCGCCGGTCGGCCGGGAGTGCGTCGAGTTCGTCGAGCGCTTCGGTGTCCGTGTCGACGGCACAGGCTGCGCCGAGATACGTTGTTTCGCGGCGTTCATTGTCCTGCCATAGCCGCTCAACGATCCGGCCCCCAGCACCACCGATTCCGACTGCCGCGACTCGCATACGTCGAGTTTGGTGTAGACTGACATTAATAGTCCGACTCGGTATGGCGCCCCACTGGCACTTCGTGGCATGATGAATTACAGCGGAATAGCGTCTGATTTGCACTGGCGCTTCCCAAAGCTGGTGTCCGGGAAGATACTGTCGCGTGTCGGAGGAACAGAGGCCTTTCATACGGCAAGCGCTGAGAGGGGCCGTGTCTCAGGACCTCGCCAACGAACCATCTGATACCCTCTCTGTTACTATCTCCGGCGGGTCGATGGGTGGCCTGTTTACCGGCATCGCGCTCGACAGTGCAGGTCACGACGTGACTATCGCTGAGCAATCGGCCGGCGACCTCCGAAGTCGCGGCGGCGGCATCGTCGCCCAGCAGTCAATCCGCCAGTTCCTCTCGCGCCACGACATCGTCGACCCGGCGAACATAACCACCCGAGCCAGTGAGCGGCGCTTTCTGACCGCTGACGGCGATGTGCGAACGTCGACGCCGGATTCAATGGTGTTCACCTCCTGGGACGCCGTCTATCGTCAGCTGCGAGCGGCGTTCCCGGACGACCGGTACCACACCGGCCAGACTGTCACGGGTGTCAGGGCCACAGACGGCACGGTTACATTTTCTGACGGGGACCGGACCGCCGCCGATCTGGTCGTCGCTGCCGACGGCGGGCAGTCTACAGCCCGTGCGCAACTGTTTCCCGACGCCAACCCGGAGTTTGCCGACTACGTCGCTTGGCGTGGTGTCGTCTCAGAAGCGGAGCTATCGGACGCAGTCATCGACGCGTTCGACGGCCGGTTCACGTTTTATCAGGGGGAACAGATGCTCATCCTCGCGTACTTCATCCCCGGCGAAGACGGCAACACCGCCCCGGGAGACCGCCGTCTCAACTGGGTCTGGTACGACACACTCTCCGGGCGAGAGCGTGAGACCATCTTCACCGACACAACAGGCACGAGCCAGCAGTTCAGCGTGTCGCCGGGACAGCTCCGAGACCCAGTTGAAAGTCACCAGCGCGAGCGGGCCGCCGAGACACTGCCGCCCGTGTTTACCGACCTCGTTGCAACAACAGCAGCCCCCTTCGTGCAGGCAATTTACGACCTGCAAAGCCCCCAGATGACAGTCGACAGAGTCTGTCTGGTTGGAGATGCGGCGTTCGTCGCCCGTCCGCACACTGCCGCTGGCACTTCGAAGGCGGCGAGTGATGCCGTTGAACTCAAAGCCGCTCTCGACCGCCACAGTTCCCTTGGAGGCGCACTGGCGTCCTGGGATGATGCCCGAACCGACTACGGAGCGCGTCTCGTTGCACAGGGCAAGCGAATGGGTGACGAACGGCTGTCCCTCGGGAGTTGATGGACTACCGTTCTGTGTGCAGGTTTTCTCGGGCAGATGCTTGGTACTGATTCTTAGACGCTGGCACTGTCTTCCCGCGTTGTAAGAATTGAGGGGGTGTTACTTGCCTGCTGCTTCGCTAGTCAGCATGTGACACTCGTTGTGCCGTTCGACGGCTCCGAACTGGCCGAGGCAGCACTCGTCCGGGCGGCGGAGTTCGGCACCGTCTTCGAAGAGGATGTGCTGGCCGTCAGTGTCATCCGGAACGGGAATGTCAAATACGCACGGGAACACGACTGGATCGGGCCAAACGAGGACTTCGATCTGGAGACGGTCATCACCTCACTACACGAACAGGTGATGGACCTGTGTCCGAGTTCGGATTTCCGCCATACAGTCGTGGATCGATACGCGCCGGCCGGGGCTGTAGCGAAAGCCATCCGCAAGCTGGCCAAGAGAGAAGACGCCTCAATGGTATTCATCGGAAGCGAAAACGCCGGGCACCTCGTTACAAGCATCAGCAGCATTGGCGGGTCGATTGCCTCGGACGACGCCTACGATGTCGTCATCGTTCGACATCGTAACCCGTCCAAGATCGCCAAGCTCAGGAACACGTCCCCGCACAGACAACCGAAATCCGACTTCTATCTCCCGGAATAGGTAACGTCGGTTGTTCAAGCAAGCCAAGTGGTACGAACGGGCACGGCGACTTTCTGGAGCAGTGGTAGCGAGGCATCTATCTGGTCACAGCTTCGGGAAGCATCTGAACGACTTGGTGATGGGCACCTGAACCATCCGGTCACAACCGATGTGAGCGAGATGTGAATAGTCTAAAAGAGAAGCACTACCCGTGACACAGCCAGAGAGGGTGTCACTCTGGGACTGTTTCGGTGTTCCCGTAAACGAGTGGGCATAATTGCGACAGTCTCGCTGACAGTTGACCGGACAATTCGCCGCTTCTGATAGCGCGTGCGTGCTGCACAGAAATCACAGAATCGACAGACAGCAAGCAGATATCACAACCGTTTTTATTACCAACTGTATACTGGTCGGTTGGGTTCTGGTCCTCGCTCCATTTCCCCTTGAATCCAATCCAGATCATCGATTGGCCCGAGTCCAGAACCTGTCGTCGTGGATGACGACTTCGAATGGTGCGTGCATGCCACTCCCCCCGGCTGCCCACCATTTCTTTGCTGACCTGCAGTGAGGAGCTGGTGGTTCTCGTGACACTTGTGCGGCTATTCGGCTGCCGCCATGCCGTGGCTCTCCAGCAGCGAAGCGGCTACAGTGCGACTTGGGCATGACGGCGTGGCTCTGGAATGCGTGTATACATTAGAATCAATCGTATACATAGTGGTGCAAGTGCCAGGGTCGGACGGGATATTCAATTCGGGAATCTAGCCTGCTCCAGTGAATCAGGGGCACTGCTGAAATCAAAACCACCGACTTGGACCCGTACTCGCAAGTTCTGGTTTGATCACTGCATCGCCTATCTGACCATGCTTTGCCCGGAGTCAGCGTGGTCAATTTTCCGACGGCGAAAGCAACGAGCGGACTGTAGCAGACTGCTCTGGTATTCGGGCCCAGACAACAGGTCGATGTCCTATGCATCTATCCAGAAGGACCCATCTCGCGAAACTGTCTCTGGCGAAAAGAGGTCTGTCAAAACGGAGAAGGGGAAAACCAGGTTGGCAGACACTGGCGTTGGCCCCACTGGCTATATATACTCCAAATACATAAGTCTTTTGACAATAGTTCTATAATATTATCTAAACAGATATCAGAATAATAGGCGATGCGAGCTGCGATCGCCTACATTACTTTCTTGCGCAGATAGGCCGAGATACCTTCACTGATGAGCACAAGGCCCAGAATCGAGATGAGGATCGTCAGGACTGCTTCCCAGTTGAAGTAGTTGATCTCAGTCTGCAGCGGGACGCCGATACCGCCTGCACCGACGAACCCGATGATCGTTGACGCTCTGACGTTGATGTCCCATCGAAGCGTCGCGACGCTGATGAACGCCGGCTTGATCTGTGGAACGATACTGTAGATGAGTACATCAACGGGCGATGCCCCAGCTGCAGTGACCGCCTCAACAGACCCGCGGTCGATCTCTTCGATGGCTTCCGCGATTAGCTTTGCAGTGAACCCGATAGATCTGATCGAAATCGCCAGCACGCCAGCGAGGGCCCCCGGGCCGAAGATGACCACGAAGATCAGTGCCCAGATGATGACGTTCACCGAACGGGTAAACGAGATGATGAACTTACCCAGCAGGTACGCCGGCTTGTTGGGTGTCGTGTTGCTGGCACCGAGGAACGCGACCGGAATCGCCATCACGATAGCCAGTGCCGTGCCGAGGATCGAGATATTGATCGTCTCAAGCAGCGGCCCGACAATCTTTCGCGAGTATCCGACATTGGGCGGATACATCCGACCGAAGAGGTCAGCCAACTCACGCGGGGCAGTCACGGCGTAGCCGTAATTCACTTCCATGGCGCGCCAGGCTGCGACCAGAATGACGAGGCCAGCCAGCAGCCCGAAGAACCGGAGTAAGCGCTCACGGCGATCGAACCGACTCCAGGAGTCAGTGCTGTTTGACATTATTGGATCCGCCTCCGGGCGAGAGCGCTGACACCTTCACCGACCATGACGATCGCGACGATGACAGCGATAATCGCCATGCTGAACTGGTAATCGTACTTATCGAAGGAGTTCAGCAGCGTGATCCCGATACCACCGGCTCCGACAATTCCGACGACAGTGCTGTGACGGAGATTGATGTCGAGCCGGTAAATCGACAGCCCGACGATCCGGGGCATCACCTGCGGGAGGACGCCGTAGAGATACGTCTGGACGGGCGTCCCACCGGCGGCAGTGATTGCCTCCATCTGCCCACGGTCGATATCTTCGATCTCCTCTGCGAGGAGTTTCGCGAAGAATCCGATCGTTTTGAACGCAAGTGCAAGGACACCAGCGAGTGGACCGAACCCGACCGCTTTGACCATGATGATCGCAACAATGAGCTCGTGGAGCGAGCGCGTGACGGCAACGATGCTGCGACCGACATAGTAGACTGGCTTCGGCGAGAGGTTATTCGAAGCCATAATCGCGACCGGCACGCTGACGATGATGCCGATTGTCGTGGCGACAATCGTCATCACGATGCTCTCGACGATGCCCTGAATGAGGAGTTCCCGTTGCGACGGAGTGTATGCCGGTGGTAGCATACTCGTGATGAGTTCGACACCGGCTCCGATCCCGCGAACAAATCGGCTGGGGGAAATCCGAAGGTTCCAGAAGCTATACGCGAAGAACAACAAGATAAGCCCGTAGATGAGATACTTGACTTTCTTGTTGTAGAAGACTGTGGGCCGCTCCCAAGATCCTTCAACGGTCGATCCAGATTCAGCAGCCATATTGATTAGTCACCTCGTTCGGCAATGACGTCATCAGCGTCAGTGCTGTTACCAGCACTCGGCTCTTCACGGTCCGCAATTGATTCACCGCCGCGATAGATCTCGTCTCTGGCTGCCTGATCTAGGTCGTCAGGTGGGCCGTTAAAGACGATTTCACCGTCACTGAGGCCGATTATCCGGTCCGCGTAGTCGACCGCTAGATCGACTTCGTGGATGTTGATGATGATCGGGATATCGTCTTCGTGGGCGATGTCCGTCAAGAGGCTCATGACCTCTCGGGAGGTGTCAGGGTCCAGCGCGCTCGTCGGCTCGTCAGCGAGCAGGATTTTCGGCCGCTGAATGACGGCACGGGCGATACCAACGCGCTGTCGCTGGCCACCGGAGAGTTCATCTGCACGGTTGTTCTCGACACCCTCCAGATTCACCCGGCTGAGAATCTCGCGTGCGCGCCTGATGTCCTCCGGAGGGAAGTTCCGCCGGAACGCGTTCCACGTACTGAGATAGCCCAGGCGACCGGAGAGGATGTTCTCCATGACCGTCAGGCGCTCTACGAGATTGAACTCCTGGAAGATCATGCCCATATCGCGACGGACATCGCGAAGGGCTGATTTCTCCAGCCCGGTCACCTCTGTATCGTCAAGCGAGATGCGCCCGCCAGTTGGCTCGGTCAGCCTGTTGATGCTACGAACGAGCGTGCTTTTTCCGGCCCCGCTTGGCCCGATAATCGCAACGATCTCGTTACCACTGACTTCGAATGAGACACCTTTGAGTGCTCGATCACCGGAGTCGTACGTTTTTTCCAAATTATCTACAGTGAGCATTATTTGGGTCTCTTCTTAGCCTTCGATGTTGTCGATCTGGTACGTGATATCGTTGTTCTCCTGAATCTGGAGGATGATATCGTAGGTCGTAGCGTAATCAATCTCCGTCCACGTTCCGCGACCACCGAACACCTCCGCGATTTTGGTGTCCGAGTAGTCGTAGTCGATGAACGCCGCCCTGATACCCTCCTGAAGTTCCGGCTTCAGGTTGTAGCGGTAACAGAAACTCGTCGTGGGGAACGGATTGCTGGCCCACACGACTTTGAGGTTCGTCGGGTCGATGTTGTCTGCTTCTGCAACGCGCGTGACACAGGTGCTACAAACGGGGGCAGCGTCGTAGTCGTCGTTTGCAACGCCCAGAATGCTCTGTTCGTGGCCGCCGGAATAACTCACCTCGTAGTCTTCGCCCGGAGTGACGCCCTGGTTCGAGAACAGCGCACGCGGGGCGAGGTTCCCGGAGTTGGACGAGGGCTCGGCATGTGCGACGCGCTTGCCTTCGAGGTCCGCCAGCGAGGAGATATCGTCGTTATCTGCCTGCGTAGCCAGCCACAGCCGATAGCCGAAGTCACCTGCCTTCGAAATCTGGAGCGAGAACGGGACAGCACCGGCCAGGTTCACAGCAAAGGGCGTCGGCCCAGTAGAGAACCCGGCGACGTGGAGGCGTTCGGACCGCATCGCCTCGACCTGGGACGCGTACGAGTTGAGGGGGAAGTATTTAACGGATTTCCCGGTCTCTTCGGCGATGTTGTCCATCAGCGGCTGCATCGTATCTCGATAGACCGCCGGGTCTTCCGTCGGCGTCATCGCAAACGCAATACGGTCCGGGTCAATGAGCTCGTCTTCATTATCGGGAGTACTCTGAACGGGGTCACCGTAGCGAGGCTTCTCGCGTTCCTCCATGTTCTTCAGGTCCTGTAGAGACCCTGTCTCGAACCCGGCCTCGATGAGCGTCTGCATCAACTGCGGGAACTCCGGATTCGACGGATCGAACTCGGGGTAATCGTTACTCTGTCCGGACCCACCGTCACCGCTACTGGACCCGTCACTACCGTCTCCGCCGGATGTTTCGGTGCTCTGACTGCTCTCCTGAGAACAGCCTGCAACGCCTGCTGCGAGCGCAGTAGCGCCGATTTTTAACACAGATCGTCGGTCAACTGGGTTCTGTTTCATTGTCGACGCAGACATATGCGAAATCTGGGTTAAAAAGTATTTATGTTTAAATCTGACAAAACTATAATTACCTCTTATCGGGTTTTAGGCTCTCTTCATATAGAATTTAGAATAAGCATCAGAATTCAATATATGACAGGCTCTATATACTAGCCGGTAATCGAGGGGGATTTTCCGGTCTCCGCAGGGGCCATGGCGATATTCAAGCTAGCCTCAAGGCCAACACCTATTACCCATCAGTATATTTGTCTCCATATAGAACATAGTAGTATATAGACTATATAAAAATGACGGAACCACCGTTTGTAAGATAAGATGACTGTAATGAGTGCAATCGCGAATACGGCTGTTTTCGGAGGTATAGAGGGGATAACTGTCGATACTGAGATACTACACCTTTTTATTGCAGGTGCACTGGGTATGCTGCTTGGGCTTGAACGAGAGTGGGCAAACAAGTCAGCAGGAATCCGCACGTTTACGCTGACCAGTCTGGTCGGCGCTGCCGCAATGTCTCTCAACGAGACGATACTACTTGCTTCGGGAGGGGCACTGGTACTCGTACAGGGCGGATTACTCGGAATCCGGGGCATAGTCGCACAGTGGACCGGCGACGATGGTGAGCTAGATTCTGGCCTGTCCCTGACAACATCGACTTCACTCCTTGTCGCGTACGCGGTCGGGATTCTGGTTGGAGCCAACCACGTCCTTATCGGCGTCATTATTGGCATCACGTCGTCATTCCTGCTCGTCCTTCGAAGGGAGTTACACGAGTTTGCGAACCAGCTATCGCGAGAGGAAGTACGCAGCGCCGGTGAGTTTGCGATTATTTCATTTGTCGTGTATCCGCTCTTGCCCGGCGGAACGTACGGGCCATGGGATGCGATTGATCCGAAACTGGTCTGGATGCTCGTGATCGCAGTCAGCGGGATCGGGTTTGTGAACTATATCGTGATGCAGCGATACGGCAGTAAAGGGATCGCTGTCACCGGCTTCTTCGGCGGCTTGGTGAACTCAACTGCAGTGATCGGCGAAATCGCGGGCCGGGCAAAGAACAACACTGGGATCACAGAGCTCGCGGTGGGAACGATACTGATCGCTGATGCGGCGATGGCGGTCCGTAATTTAGCGATCATCGTTGCGTTCGTCCCCGAGTCGGCAGTCAGTGTTGGACTACCACTCGGCCTGATCGCTATCAGTGGCGTCGGACTCGCATATTACGATAGCGACTGGGAGGGTGATCTGGAACTGGATTTCGACTCGCCGTTTAGCAGCGCGAACGCGCTAAAATTCGGCGTGCTCTTCCTTGCCGTCTTGATTCTCACTGCTGGCGCACAGCGCATATTCGGAACAGCCGGATTCCTGATTACGAGCTTCCTCAGTGGCATCGTCTCGAGCGGCACGACGACAACGACTGCAGTGACGCTGACGTCGACAGGACAGATATCGCCGACAGTCGCGGCACAGGGTGTGCTGGCTGGGACGCTCTCCAGTATCCTCGTGAAAATCGGGTTTGCAACGAGTATCAACCGTTCATTGCTGTCACCGGTCGTACGAAAATCGCTCTACTTGTCCCTCATCGGGATCGGTGGCGTGGTCATCAGCGTCCAATTAGTATGAACGGGCAAAGCTATCGGCGTGTTTCGAGGGTTGTCGCGGTCCCTACAGCCAAGAAAGCGCCTGTGATCTCGCCAGCAGCGGCTGCTGCGGAAGCGTCACGGTTTGAGACGGAGGATTCTAGATGACATACACAAGTGCAATTATCGACCTCGACGGTACGGTATATCGTGGTGATTCGTTAGTTGAAAACGCCGCCGAAGGCGTACAGACAGTGCGTGAAGCGGGGCTTTCGACGCTATTTGTTACTAACAAGCCGATTGACCGGCGAGAGAAGTATTGTGAGAAGCTGAACGCGCTGGGCATTGATTGCAGCAGTGATGACATAATCACGTCCGCCACTGCAGCAGCGGATTATCTATCCGCGCAGTATCCGGAGCGCAAAATCTATGTTATCGGCGAGGACGCCTTGGTTGCGGAATTGCGCGCCGCTGGGCTGGACACGACAACCGCCCCAGAGCGAGCAGGCACCGTGATCGCGTCACTTGATTTCGGTTTTGATTACCAGACGCTACAGGATGCGCTAATTGCACTCACTGAGAACAACGCGGTTTTCGTTGCCACCAATCCGGACCGGACGTGTCCTGTAGAGGGGGGTGAGATACCCGATGCGGCAGGGATGATCGGAGCGATAGAGGGAGTGACTGGGCAGGAATTGGACCAGTTGATCGGTAAACCGTCCAACGTAATCCTGCAGATGGCTCTGGAACGGGTCGGTGGAGAGCCGGACCGCTGTCTTATGATCGGTGACCGGCTTGGGACAGACATCAGGATGGGAAACCAAGCTGGAATGGAGACGGTACTGCCACTAACTGGCGTTACCAGTCCGGCGGACTTAGCGGAAAGTGACGTGATTGCTGACCACGTTGTGACCGACCTGTCAGAGCTGGCAGCGATCGTAGAAAACGGATGATAGGGCCGGGCGGGAACGAGGGGCGGTAACCCGTTCCCACTGCGCCGCTGCATCAAATATCAGTCGAGCACGCCGGGGTAGTCAGCGATGATGCCGTCAACACCGGCCTCGACCAGTTTCTCCGCCTGATGCCATGTCGTTATCGTGTACGGGATTACTTTCCGACCTTCCTCGTGAGCGGTCTCGACCAGATCGATCTCAGCGAAACCTGGGTCTTCGAGGTAATAATCCTCGTTGAAGAAGGGGGTGTTCATAATCATGTTGTACGGCGGCTGGATGTACTCTGCGTCCAGGTCACGGACAACAGCAAGGCCCTCTTCGATTGAATCCCAGAGCAAGTACGCTATCGGAATATCGGGGTCTGAGTTTTGGACAGACTGCAGCGCAGCCTTTTGGAACGACTGGACAATAAAGTCGTTCTCGTGAGTGGAGAGGACATCAAGTGCCTGTTCGGTAAACGGGTCCCAGGTCTCGACAGCGGATGCTGACGCGTCATCATCGGGCGAGACACCTGCAGCTTTCCACTCAATGTTGAGCGGGATGCTATCCGGAGTGGCTTCGACGAACTCGTCTAATCGGGGTATCGTCTGACCGCTGTCACGGATTTCGGCGTTCAGCACAGTCTCTACATCGTTCTCCCAGACGTATCCGGATTCATCTGTCAGGTTATCCAGCTTATCGTCGTGGAAAACGACGATTTCGAAGTCTTCGCCCTTCCAGGGCTTACCGCCCGCAGGAACGAGGTCACACTCCATCATGTCGGTGTCGTACCCCTGACTGCGACGCCCACCGTACGCTGCCTGTTGGACGGCAGCAATGGTGTTTTGAGGATACAGACCGCGGTAGCCGCGGTGTGCAGCCAGAATCGGTGTGGTAGCGATAGGCGGCTCGGTACTGTCGTGGTCGTTTTCCCTGGCAGCCCCAGTTCCAACGATGGACCCCAGAGCGGCGGCAGACGTACTCTTCAGCACAGTTCGACGGCATATGTCTGGTATTCGAACCATTCCGTGGGCCATTACCTACACAATCTATATATAACTATTTATTGGTAATATTGGTATATACCGTTTTGTTTACCTGAGTTTATTTACGCTGTAGAGAGCCAGCAATGGCTGTAGAATGAGAGTATATATTGGTATATAGTATAAATATTAGTAGAAGGGACGCTGTAGTTATGTTGGAACGACAGGTAGCGCCCGAAATAGCCGGAAGTGTCGGTGTTTGGCTTTCTCGCCAGCAACGACTCTGCGATAGGGCTCCCCTGTTATCAGGTGAGCCCAGTGTTTGTCTCGGGTTTACAGCTGTGAATTCAGGTGGTACAATCGATAGTGCCGGCTTGTTCGAGTGATTGTGCCGCCGCTGCGTGATAGATGGCTTCGCCCGTCTGTGAATCGAACAGGTGGAGTCGCTCAGCATCAAGCGTCAACGCGACTTGGTCTCCCGGCTCGACGGCGGTTCGAGGCTCTGCGTGCAGCTTGAACGCCTGATCGCCAGTCCGACACTCCAGCAAGAGGCTATCACCGAGCGGTTCGGTAACCGTTATCTCAGCGGTAAACGAACTTCGGTCGGCCGAATCAGCTAACGACAGGCTCTCGGGCCGAATGCCCAGCAGTGCCTGTCCTCCGGCTGCTGTTTCCAGTCCGTCACCCTCGGGTAGCGGTACGCGAAACGTCGGACCGACGGCCTCGTATTCGCTTCCGTCATGGATGATATCCACAGAGAGCATATTCATCGCGGGGTCGCCGATGAACTCCGCGACAAACCGGGTCTCTGGATAGTCATACAGCCGCTGTGGACTGTCGACCTGCTGGATGCGGCCGTCGTTCATCACGACCACCCGATCACCAAGCGTCATCGCTTCCGTCTGGTCGTGAGTAACGTAGATAGTCGTGGTGCCAAATTCGCTGTGGAGTTTCGCCAGCTCAGCCCGCATTTTGATGCGGAGTTTGGCATCAAGGTTCGACAGCGGCTCGTCCATGAGGAACACCTCTGGGTCCCGGACCAGTGCCCGACCGAGTGCGACTCGCTGTCGTTCGCCGCCGGATAACTCACCGGGCGTCCGGTCGAGGAGATTCTCGATGTCAAGCACCGCTGCGGCTTCCGCCACTTGGCGGTCGATTTCCTCGTCACTGAAGTCGCCGGCGGACTTCATCCCGAACGTGATGTTCCGGCGCGCGGTCATGTGAGGGTACAGCGCGTAGTTCTGGAACACCATCGCAACGTCCCGGTCTTTTGGTTCAACCCCGGTGACATCCTGATTGCCCATCTGAATCGTGCCGTCAGTGGCCTGCTCTAGCCCGGCGATCAGCCGGAGCGTGGTGCTTTTGCCACAGCCACTCGGCCCGACCACGGTCACGAACGCTCCGTCCGGGATCTGGAGGTCGATATTTTTCACAGCGACGACACCATCGAATTCCTTTCGTACGTCCTGTAAGGTTACGTCAGTCATAATTTTCTCTCATTTTTGTTGAATCGTGAACGTCTCCAGCAGCTGTCGTCGGAACAGCACTAGCAGCGCCAGCGGTGGCAACAGGGTCAGCATCGACCCGGTCATCACCATGGACCAGGCCACTTCACCGGTGCTGGCCTGGCCGCGAAGCAGACTCAGCCCGACCTGTGCGACCTGCAGGCTTTCAGCGTTGATGATCACCAGCGGCCAGAGGTACTGGTTCCACGTGTAGACGAACATGATCACCGACACGCCCACGAGAACGGCGCGGGACATCGGAACCAGTACCGACCACAGAAACCGCAGCGGCCCGACACCGTCGACCTTTGCCGTCTCAACGAGCGAGGCTGGAATCGACAAGAAGTGCTGGCGCAGGATGAACACGGTCGTCGCGCTGGCCAGATACGGGACCGTGATCGCGAAGAAGGTGTTACTCATGCCGAGCTCTGTCGTCAGGCGATACAGCGGCACAAACCTGACCGGGACCGGGAGCAAGAGAGTAAAGAGGATAAACAGGAACACGGCGTTCTTGTACGGGAACCTGTAGTAGACGATCACCAGCGCGGCCAGCAGCGACACGACCAGTTTCCCGACGACGACGGCAACAGACATCAGGAACGAATTGAGCATAAATCGCCAGAATTCGAGGCCAATGAGCGCACGCCGGTAGTTCGACAGCGCGTGGCCGCCGGGAGCCAGATCGCCGATAGACGTAACGATACCCGCCCGCTTCGTGGAGACGAGTGCCGCGATCAACACTGGCAGTATGATCAGGAACACGATTGTCGCTGCAAGCACGTGCAGCGTGAGCTGCTCCGTCTCGAATCGCCGAATGCGTTCACTGGTAGTTCGTCCCGCAGACCGGGAGCGCTCAGCAGCGGCGGTCAACGCAGTAAGGAGTGAGCCGAGCATTTTATCCTCCGTAGTAGGCATATCTGTCGCTCAGCCGGAACTGACCGTACATCAACAGCCCGACGGCGACGAACAGCACAACGGACTTCGCCGAGGCGAAGCCGAACTCGTAGAACTGGAAGGCGGTCCGGTAAAGGTCATAGATGAGGATGTTCGTCGCACCGGCGGGCCCACCCTTGGTCATGAGGTCGACCATCGCGAACGTCCCGAAAAAGCCGTAGATCGTGTTCATGATGACCAGAAACACGAGCGTCGGCGAGATGATCGGGACGTACACGCGGAGCAGTCGCCGCGTTCGGGAAACGCCATCGAGTTCGGCGGTCTCAGTCAGCGACTCGGGGACGTTGCCGAGTGCGGCTGTCATGAAGATAACGTTGTACCCGACCTGCTTCCACACCGCGGCGATCAGCACGACGACGAACGCCTGCGGACCATTGCTGAACCAGTTGACATCGACGCCAAAGGCCTCGATGTAGCTCGTGAAGATGCCGATGTTCGGGTGTGCAATGAACAGGAACACAAGCCCGGCGACGGCCGGCGGCAGTGCGTACGGCCAGATAACCGCCACCAGATACAGTCCCTTTCCGACATCAATCTCGTGGATAAGGAAGGAGACGCACAGGGCAACGGCCATCACGCCGACGACGACACACGCAGCGAACAGTACCGATATCAGGACGCTCCGGAGATACTCCGAGGAGCTGGCTAACCGTCTGTAGTTCTCTAGCCCGACGAACACGTCACCTCGGGCAAGCGAGGCCCGGTACAAACTGAGTCCAACTGCACGGACCGTCGGGTAGTAGAGGAACACCAGCGATACGACCATCGTCGGTAACAGCAACACGCCGGCCTGCAGGCGGTCTGTGAAGACTTCGCGCGTGGACATTAGCTGTAGTATCGGTCCAGTTCGTCCTCGACAGCCGACTTCAGCTCGGAGAGCCCCTCGTCGACGCTGACATCGCCACTGAACAGCTCGACTGACATATCTTGAATTGTTGTCTGGACCTGTCGAGCTGGGCCGATGAGCATCCGCTTCGTCGCCGGCGTGCTCTCGGCCTGTGTCAACTGGTCGAATGCGGTTCGGTACATTGGGTTCTCCGCAAACCAGCCGTCGTTTTCGAGCTGTTCGACAGCGCTCTGTCGGATCGGGTAGTAGCCGGTCCCCTTGTGCCAGGTGATCTGTGACTCCGGTCGTCCCATGAATTCGAGGAAGCTGCCGATGTCGTCCTGGCGCTCCTGTGGCAGTCCGGAGGGAACGAACCACGAAGCACCACCGATAACCGGCCCGGTTCGGTCACCGTCAATTGTTGGGTAGAAGGCGTTGTCCACCTCGAATCCGTTCTCCTCCGCGCCGGAGCGGATACCAGTGACCGATGCTGTCGAGGTCATCAACATAGCGGCTTTCCCGGTAAGGAATGTGGACGTTGCTTCCCCCCAGGCCTCGATCCCGGGGTTGCTGAACAGACCGTTGTCAGCCATTTCGTGCCACCACTCGTACAGCGACCGGGCCGTACTGTTGTCCGTCTGCATCGTCGTCGGTTGGCCGGCATGGCCGTTCTCGGCGTCAAGTAGCGTCTGTCCGTCGACGGAGTAGAAGTGCTCGACGAACCAGACGTGGTTCGGCCAGGTGAGCCCGGCTTCGGTGACTCCTTCGTCGACGAGCGTCTGTGAGTAGCTACGCACTTCCTCCAGCGTGGTCGGTGGGCTGTCCGGGTCAAGCCCGGCTTCCTTGAACGCCGACCGGTTGTAATAGAGAATAGCGTTTGAGTTGTTGAACGGCATCGATGTGAGCGTATCATCGATGGTGAAAAACGAGGTCACGTTCGACAGAAAGTCATCGACCGGGTAGTCGTCGGAGAGCAAGTTCTCGACGGGCTCGACTGCGTCCGTATCGAGGACTTGCTGGGCGAACAGACTGTCGATCTGGAAGACATCAGGGACCTCGCCGGAGTCGAGTGCGCTCAGTGTGTTCGTCAGCACTCCCTCGTAGGAGTCCTGAAACACGAGGTTGGCGTTGATGTCTGTCTCGGACTGGAACTGGTCGACCAGCCCCTGCAGCGTCTCACCGTTGGTCCCGCCCATGGCATGCCAGATAGTGAGACTGTCTTCATTGACCGGTCGGACGCTGGCACCGCTGCTACTGCTACACCCCGCTAAGCCCACGGTCCCGACCGTGAGCGCAGTCCCTGAGGCTTTCAACACCGACCGCCGCGATACACCGTCGTACCCGCCACCACTTTGCACCATATTCTGTGCGACCAAGGCATGAAGAATGAATGATTATAATTGATCTCTATACTGTCCAATATGTATATAAAGGTATTATGATAGGACAGTAGGCGCTGTCCGTTGCGATGGCGGCTACTGCGTGTCTGTCGGTCCGGAAACACGCTACCGAAGTTCCGGTCCAGTCACGTCATATCAGAAACGCATGAATCGTACCCACACCGTTAGTGTGCGCCTTTTGACAATTATAGGCACTGATTCGGCGTATGCTGAACCAGCCGTTAATTACGTTATCCGCTTACCGGGCGGTGTGACACTGTTCGACTCGACGACACTCAACGAGCTGCCATTAGATAACCGAGTTGGCCTTGCTCCGATGACACGGGTGAGCGCCACTGACGACGGCCGTGCGACGGCGGAGATGGCCCAGTACTATCAGCGGTTCGCTGACGGTGGGTTCTCGTTTCTCATTACAGAGGGGACGTATCCCGACGAAGCACATAGCCAGGGGTATCTGAACCAGCCCGGACTGGCGACCGACACGCAGGCAGCGTCTTGGCAACAGGTTACGGAGACAGTCCACGAGGCTGGTGTCCCGATTTTCGCACAATTGATGCATGCCGGTGCACAGAGTCAGGGGAATCCGCATGTTGCGGGGGAACAGACGATCGCCCCCTCAGCGGTACAACCGGACGGACAAAAGGCCGAAGCCTACGGCGGAAGCGGAGACTTCCCGACGCCCAAAGCAGCCACGGTCGATGAGCTTGCCGACATCCGTGATTCATTCGTCACCTCGGCGCAGAACGCCATCGACGCGGGGTTCGACGGCGTCGAAATCCACGGTGCGAACGGGTATCTCCTTCACGAATTCCTCTCGGCTGACTTCAACCAGCGTGACGACGAGTACGGCGATGAACCCGCAAATCGGGTACGCTATCCGCGCGAGGTTGTCGCTGCGGTCGACGAGGCCACACCTGCCGATTTCGTTGTCGGTATCCGAGTCTCACAGTCGACGGCCCTTGATGAAGACCACCGGTGGCCCGAAGGCGAGGACGCCGCCGCGGTGTTCTTCGAGGAACTGTCGGCGGCTGGGGCCGACTACATCCACGTTACTGAACCCGATGCGACCACGCCAGCGTTTGGCGACGATGGACCAACCCTGGCCGAGGCCGCGGCCGAATACGCCGCGGATGAGACGGTCATCATCGACAACGGCGGGCTTGGGACGCCTGACGCGGCCCGCGAGAAGGTCGATGCCGGTGCCGACCTCGTAACACTGGCGACGAGTGCACTCGCCAATCCGGACTGGCCTGACAAAGTCGCAGCGGGCGAGGAACTGACTGCGTTCGACCCTGCTAAATTCCTCGCGCCGTCCGCTGCACTCTCCGAGCATGAAGTGCAGACAGGCGGTGCCTCAGCCGACGACTGAGAGTGATTGCTGTGAGACAGTCTCCGCTCGCTCTCAGAGAGTCAAACTGTTCGACACAGCGGCCATAGCTGTCAGGGCCACGTGTCTGAAAGCCGTGTGATAAGGAAAACAGCCGTTCCAAGAGACCTCTTCTCTGCGGGCCGATAGAAAACGATGTGTGTAGTTTGCCAGCCGAATACATCAAAAATATAGAAAATGAGAACGACTAACTAGGTCTGTTGAGACGTGAGTGGTACAGATGCCAGAGCCAGTCATCGCATCGGTCGGTGCCTCACCGCTCGGCCGCACAGACCTCCCGGGCCGCGACCTGTTCTCAGTGGCCCTTGCAGAGGCGTTCGACGAACTGCCCGACCCTGCCGAGATCGTCGAGGCGGTGTACGTCGGGAACCAGTCGGAGAGCTACGAACACCAGATCATGCACGGGACGCTACTGGCTGAATGGGCCGGCCTCCGTCACGTCCCCGCCGAGCGGGTCGAGGGGTGTGCCGCCGCGGGCGCGCTCGCGCTACGCCATGCAGTCAAGGACGTTCGCAACGGCGAACACGAGGCGGTGCTTGCCTGCGGCGTCGAAAAAATGACGTCTGCGGGCACCAGCGGCGCGACAGATGCGCTCTCGGCGGCATTCGACCGCGCCATCGAGCAACGCTCCGGCATCACCGCGCCTAGCCAGTACGCACTGCTCGGCCAGCGGTACCTCTACGAGACCGACGCCACGGAGCGAGACCTTGCCGAGATCGCAGTGAAGAACCACGCCAACGCCGCTCGCAACCCCCGGGCACAGTTCCCGAAAGAGATCGACGTGGCGACCGTGCTGGAATCGGACCCCGTCGCCCCGCCGCTGAAGCTCTACGACTGCGCGCCCGTCGGGGACGGTGCCGCCGCCGTCCTCGTGACGACAGCCGAACTGGCGGCCGAGCTTGACCAACCACAGGTGCGCGTCGCTGGCAGTGGGGCTTCTGCGAACAACATCGCAGTCGCTGAGCGAGATATGACCGATATCGCGGGCGCTCGCGTTGCCACCGAGACGGCCTACGAGGAAGCCGGCATCGACGCCACGGCCGTCGACATCGCGGAGGTCCACGACGCTTTCACCGTTTGCGAGGCGCTGCTTGCCGAGGCCGCCGGCTTCGCTCCCGCAGGAACGGGCTATCAGAGCTACCTGCCACCAGCGGAGCGGGCTGACGGCTGGACGGACGTGCAGTTGAGCCCGAGTGGGGGACTGAAGGCCCGCGGTCACCCTATCGGTGCCACCGGGCTCTTGCAGGCGCTCGAAGCCTACGAACAGCTCACGGGCGGTGCGGGCGACCGGGCAGTCGAGGGTGCCGAGACAGCTCTGTTGCTCAACGAAGGAGGCGTCGGGGATGCCGTCACCGTCAGCCACGTGCTCACGACGGCGGAGGCACCATGACGGGCAGCGACCTCGATGCGACCGACCCGCGGACGCTACCGGGCTTCTTCGACGCCCTCGCAGACGGCGAACTTCTGGGCGGAGTCTGTGCGGACTGTGGACAGGTCCTGTTGCCGCCGCGACCGGCCTGCTACGCCTGTGGCAGTCGCGCTGTCGACGTCGAATCGCAGTCCCGCGAGGGCCAGATATTCTCGTACACAGCGGTCCACACGCCGCCGCCGGCCTTCGAAGCGGACGCGCCCTACACGGTCGCCGTCGTGGAACTCGCGGACGGTGGCCGCCTGCTTGGGCGCGTCACCGCCGACTACGCCGATGTCACCATTGGGGACCCGGTCGAACTCACGGTGCGTGAGCCGACGGCCACAGAGCAGGAAATCGCCCTTGACTACGAGACCGACTGGCCGGTTCACGTCTTTGAGCCGCGATGATAGACAGGCGACGGTGAGACAGTGTCGGCCACCGTAACCCGTCGACGCTGCTGATGGGGTGTACGGTTATCGTCGGCAGAGTAGGTTATCGTCGGCAGATTCGGAGCGGTCGGTCAACCAATGTTTCCGTCGTCGATCTGAGACCAGATATCCAGACCGACGCGGAGAGCGGCTTTGAGCGCCCCGAGGACGACGGGACCGAAGAGCAGTCCCATAACCCCGAATGCGTATGCCCCGCCGAGGATACCGAGGAGGATGACGGCCGGATTGAGCTTCGCGTACCTATCGACGGCGAACGGCCGGAGATAGTCGTCGGTGAGTCCAACAATGATGACACTGTAAAGGAATAACCCGACAGCAAGCAGTGGCTCGTTCGTGACATACAGGTACACTACTGCCCCACCCCAGACAGGGATTGTCCCGATGAGTGGGACCATCGCGAGCACGACCATGATAGCCGTCCAGAACAGCGCATTGGGAACGCCAGTGGCGGCGAGTCCGACGCCGGCGACAATTCCCTGAACGATGGCAACGAAGACGTGGCCGAAGAGGACACCTAGCATCACGTCGTCGATTTCGTCGTAAAAATCACGCTGGACGTCCACCGGAAGGGGCACTGTTTGTTGGAGCCAGTCGACCAGGTCATCGCCGTCTTTGAGAAGGTAGTAGATCAGAAAAAGTGCTAACGCAATCCCGATGAGATGGAAGGTGACCGTACTGAACGCCTGGGTCGACCGTTCGAATATGATCGTTCCGATGTCCCGCCCGGAACTGACGAGTTCACCGGCGATATCGACCTCGCGGCCAGTAAGTTCCTTGATTCGGGATTCGACTACGTCAAGCTGCACCGGCTCGGTGCCCAGCTCTCGGAGTATCCGGTCAGCACTATCGGCCACCGACGCGAGGACAACTACGACCGGGGCGACGAATCCAGCGACTGCCAGCGTCACGAGCGAGAGTGCAGCGACCATCGGTGAGACATACGTTTCGAGGCGGACCTGTAGCGGATAGAGAACGTAGGCGAGGAGGACAGCACCGAGAATGTACTGGAGAAACGGCCGTATCAGCATGCCAGCTAGCACGAGGAGGGTGACGATGAGGGTGAGGACAAACCCCTTGCTGAGGTTCACGACTGCGAGTTTAACGACCGATGGCAAAAAGATTCGATATCTTCACAGTGGTCTGTGTCGTCTCTGGTGTGCCAGAGCAGCCGTTAGCAAATGACCGATGGACGGTTCGAACAAGATAGTAGCACTCCTGTGTCAGTCAGAAATGACAGACAACGCCCCAGCGTGTGCGGAGTTCTCACTCGATTTCTAGCTGCCCACTTCCGCCGCCGTCCTCGCCATCAGTCTCGTCCCATTCGAGTTCGAACTCGACACTCAGTTCAGTCATGTTGCCTGCTGGACCTTCACGTTCAGCTTTGACTTCAAAGGTTGGTCGGGCAGGGGGAGCCAGCGTTACAGTCTCAGAGCCTGCTTTCAGGGTAATATCGTTTCCGCTGTCGAGATTGTCCGCGACTTTCCGGAGGTACGATGCAATCGCTTCTCGACTCTGGTTACTTTCTGACTTGAACAGAACTTCTTCGGGCATACGGGAGATGGTACACAGCCTGTCACAATAAACCCGCCCGCCGTACGACTAAACCACGATCAAATTTCGGTCTCTCGTCTCGGACGTTGGTATGCTCGGTGGAACACATCTCGACAAAATCTCGCCTACTCCCACCGCTGTGCAATCGTCTTCGCGTTGAACTATCCCGTTTCCGACATCCAAATGCTGACAGAACTCACGTTTCACGGTCTTGATATCGCCCGAGTCGAACCAGACGGCGATCTCATCGACTTCGTCGCAGACGAATTCCCCGCCGGGTAGCATTGCTGTTTGGACAGGCAGATCAACAGATACCCATCACGGCTGTCCGGGGACTGGAGTATCAACATGGGGAGGGCGAGCCGAATTCAGGCGGTGTCGTCCGCGCGGACTTCTCAAGAGCATCCAGTTAACGGCTCGCCTGAAGGCCGGTGAATGGGGCTGACAACAGCGCTGTGCTGATGCGTTCTGTGCCGATAGTCACTCGGCCGCGCGATCCATCGGGTCTTCGAGTTCACCGGTGATCGCCTCGAACGCGTCTGTCGCGGTGAGAAGACCAACGACATCGTCATCTGCGACCACGAGGGCGAGTTCCTGATTTTCGGCCTGACACCGGTCGATGAAGTCACTGATAGTTGTTTCAGCAGCGACAGTCAGCGGCGAGGTTACCAGGTCTTCGAGGGTTGTCGCCCCCGAATCCAGCATTTCGTAGTTGTGCAACACTGTCGGGGCGTAGACGACACCGATGAACGAGTCCACTGAGTCTTTGATCAACGGAAAGCGGACGTATGGCATCCCGTCGATCCGGTCCATGTTCGTCTCGAAGTCGTCAGTCGTCGAGAGCGCGACGATGTCACTGCGATCAACCATGATCTCACTGACTGGCGTTGCGCCGATATCGAGGGCATTGATAACTTCACTTCGTCGCTCTTTGGAGATATCGAGTCGGCTGAGTGACTCACCCATCTCGCTGCGCAGTTCGGCGCGAGTGGTTGCGGGAGCGCTTTCGGCTTCTGATTCAGTCCACGAACGGGATATTTCGACGCCGAAGAGGCCCAGCAACGCCTTCGCCACCCAGTCCGCTGCGATGATTACCGGATACATGAGTTTTGTCCAGACGTACAGCGGGCCCGAGCCGTATCCGGCGACGAGCTTGGCACGCTCGATTCCCAGATACGTCGGTGCCTGCTCGCCGATGATAACGTGCATGAGATTGACCACTACCAGCGCGAGGAGCACGGACAGCGTCGTGTGTCCGCCGCCGGTGACGCCAACCGCGCCCAGCAGGGGCTCCAGAACTGCTGTGATAGCCGGCTCAGCGACAACTCCCAGCCCGACACTACAGATGGTGATTCCGACCTGACAGCCTGTGAGGAATATCTCCAGCCGCTTGGTCATGTTCCAGGCGCGTTCAAGTCCACGTCCGTTGCCGAGAAACGCGCCCTCCTCAAATTGCCTGACGCGGGTCATCGCGAACTCGGTCGTGACAAAGAAGCTGTTTCCCAGAAGTAAGGCGACACCACCGAACAGACGGAGCCACGTTACCAGCGAGATAGGCATCAAACGCTGGTTTCTCTGGCCGTTATCTAAATCTACTGCTGCTACGCCGTGGTCGGACGCCCTATATTGGTTTCCACCTCCAGCAGTCGATACTGAATGCCTAGCGCCAGACTTAGTCAGCTGTTGAGTCGGAACTCGGTGAGATAGTGAAGAAGGCTGACCTTCGGGAAGCCGCGGTCATTATCGGTTTAGCGCAGGTTGTTGACCTCGCCGACATTCTCGAAGAGTGGGGATACGGACAGTAGAGCAGTCTTGCGATGCTGAAAAAGTGTGCCCCGAAAACGGCTGTCTAGTGGCTCACGCGAAAATCTCGGCGCGTCGTGAAATTTGGGTAGAGAGCGCTTCCCAGCAGTCCGTTCTCCGATGTACGTGTCTGAAACGGAGAGCATCGCTGAGTGGTGAGGCTGCCGACGCCGACCAGCAACCGCTTAATACAGCCTGGCCGATTGTGATGGCGTCCCCTCGCACTGCAGTCGGTCTGCCGCAGTCTCGGAGAAATTACTCTTCACGTCGCTGTGAATCGTGTTTACTGTCGTGGGAGGCGACAGCGAAGTGAGACTGCATCTCGCTCGAGTCAATGCCATCGACATCCAGCGGGAGCCATTGCACTTACCCAGAAGTTAGTTACTAGCTTAGCCTTTGGTTAGCGCACGCTCTTTACACGCTACAGCAACAGTTTGGCATGCACTGTTGGAGACAAGAGAGGAGCATATACCGAGGCACGGAGTGATGCAGGGCAACACAGATTCCGGGGACAACCATGCGAGTGTCCTGCTCGTCGGTGCAACCCCAATGGATGCCAGAGTGATCTCTTGTGGGCTCAAGCGCGAAGACATCTCAATGGACATTGCAGCAGATGTCCGCACAGTAATCGACCGCCTGACGACAATGTGTGAGGACGAGACCACTGTGGCGTCCTCCTGTCTCGTCGCTATCGACTTCACGACGGCCCCGGCCGACGGGCTAACCGTGCTCAACGCGATACGGGCGAGCCCCCGACTGCAGACGCTTCCAGCTATTGCGCTTGTCAATCACACAGTGGCCCCAGACGAGGCGAAAGAGCGCATACAGAGTGCGTACGAGCACGGCGTGAACGGACATATCTCGGGTGCCAGCGACATTGAGACCTACGCCGATGCCATTCAGGAGTTCGCCGCATTCTGGTTCAGCCAGGTGTCGCTACCGCCACAGTCGTTATATTCCGACAGTGCAACAATATCGTATGACTGATGTCTTTTCGGACGCTGAAAGTCCGCTCTTACCCGAATCTCTCCAGCAGAGCGTGTCTCTCGTCTCAAAGAAGTGGCATCCGGCCATCATCCGCTGTCTGGCGACGAGCGATGGACTGGGCTACAGCGACCTCGAGGACCGACTGGACGGTGTCTCCGCGAAGGTCCTAACCGACGCGTTATCTGAGCTTCAGGAACACGATATCATCGACCGGACCGAGGTCAGCCAGCAACCCCTCCGCGTTGAGTATACGCTAACCGAACGTGGGGATGAATTGGAGGGAGTCATTCAGTCGCTCGCGGACTGGGGCGAGACACATCTTGACAGTAACGATGAAGAACGCGTTGTCTTGATAGCTGACGACGATACGCGTGTCATCACCATGCATGAGACGTGGCTGGAAGACGAGTACACTGTCCGGACAGCACGAGATGGAAAGGAAACGCTAGACCAACTCGACACGGACGTGGATGTCGTCGTCCTTGACCGACGGATGCCGGGACTGACGGGTGATGAAGTGCTCGACTGGATCCGCTCGCAGCGCTACGACACTCGCGTGGTTATGGCCACTGCCGAAGACCCAGAAGTCGAAATCCTCGAGATGGGGTTCGACGAGTATCTCACCAAGCCGGTGCTGAAAGATGAGTTACAGTCGGCCGTGGCGAACCTTATCGAGCGAGCCGAGTACGACGAGCAAGTCAGGGAGTTGCTGGCACTCCGGTCGAAGCTAGCGCTGTTGGAGGCGGAAGTGCCGGGTGACGAGCTGGCAGCCGACGACGCGTACACCCGCTACCAGAAGCGCCTCGAGACGCTCGAACACGATATCGAGAACCCCTCAAAAGCCGCTGAAACAGCACTCGAACAACTACGGGCAAACAACACACAATGAGCACTGACAATATCGCGCAAGAAACAACACCTGAAACTGTCTTCGGCCGCATCGACGAGGCGGTTTTTGCGCTCGATACTGACTGGCAGTTCACTTACATCAATCAGCAGACGGCTGCGCTTGTCGACCGCGACCCGGCGACACTTCTCGGGGAGTCGCTCTGGGAGGTGTTTCCGGACAGTGCCGACTCGGCCGCGTTTGACGCGTGTCACAACGCGGTCGAGACACAGGAGCCCTGTCACTTCGAGATGGTGTTTGGCCCCCGTGACACCCGATTCGTAGTGCATGCATACCCGTCGAATGATGGGCTGACCGTGTGCCTCCGCGAACTGACAGCGGAACGCGAGCGAAAACTCGAACTCCAGCGCAGTCAACAGCTGTTCGAGTCCGTGTTCCACGAGACGGAGGACGCTATCATCGTTGCCGACACCGACCGCCGAATCACTGATTTCAATCCCGCGGCGGAGCGGCTATTCGGGTACGACGCGTCCGAGGTCATCGGCGAGAAGTCACAGTTGTTGTACGCTGATCCCGAGACGTTCGAGCGCCAGGGTGACAAACGGTTCAACGAGCAAGCCCCGCAGCGCCGCGACCGATACGTCGTCGAATACGAGCGGGCGGACGGGACAACGTTCGAAGGAGAAACAGTCGGAACGCCGCTCAAAAGAGAGGCGGATGGGACGTTCGCGTTCTTCGCGACGGTCCGGGACGTGACGAGCCAACTCAACTACAAGCGCAGCATTGAGCAGCGCAATCGCGTGCTCAAGCAGTTTCACGATATAACGACTGACGAGAAGAAACCGTTCGCGACGCAGGCGGCGGCAGTGCTCAAGCTTGCGGTCGACTATCTCGATGTTGAAACTGGTGTGATAGCTGAGATAGACGGGCAGACGCGGATTCCCCGTCACGTATTCACCGCTGGGGAAACGGCAACAGCCACTGAGCGACGCCCCCTCGACACGACGCTCGATGAGCGCGTCGCGACGACCGGCAAACCGTTTGGGTTCCACGACGTGAAGGAGGCAGAGTTCACAGAGCACCGTGCCGCCGAATCGGGGGAGATAGCGGCGTATCTCGGCGTCTCAGTCACCGTCGACGACAAGCAGTACGGAGTCCTCAGCTTCACGGACGGAGGTAGTCGGGCGTCGGCGTTCTCAGAGAGTGAGGAAACGTTCGTCCGCATCGTTGCACAGTGGGCGGGCAAAGAGATCAGCAGACGGCGAAATCAGAAGCGAGCGAACGCT
This sequence comes from Haloarcula sp. JP-Z28, assembly GCF_011440255.1. Taxonomy (NCBI): domain Archaea; kingdom Methanobacteriati; phylum Methanobacteriota; class Halobacteria; order Halobacteriales; family Haloarculaceae; genus Haloarcula; species Haloarcula sp. JP-Z28. The sequence goes on from NZ_JAAOHT010000017.1 coordinate 33,596, forward strand.
GAGCGGGAACGATTGCGGCAGATAATCGACACCATCCCGCAGCAGGTATTTGTGAAGGACGCCGACGGCACTTACACGCTCGCAAACAAGGCCGCGGCAGCGGCCCACGGCGTCGCCGTCGAGAGGCTTGAGGGCGCAACCCATGACGAATTCGCGCTCTCGGACGAACAGCGAGACTTCAAATCAGACGATGCAGCGGTCATTGAGAACGGTGAGTCGGTCCACATCGAGGAGGACGAATTAGTCGAGGCAGACGGAAGCTCGCACACCGTCCAGACCGACATCGTCCCAATCGAGATCGCGTCCGGAGAGAGGCGGGCCCTCGTCGTGGCGACGGATATTACCGAACAGAAACAGCTGGAGGCGCAACTCGAGCAGAGTAAGCGGCGGTTGCGGCAGATAATCGATATGCTCCCACAGCTGGTGTTCGCAAAGGATGAATCGGGAACGTTCCTGCTGGCAAACGAAGCTGTCGCCGACGCGTACGGGACCACGGTCGACGAACTGGAGGGGGCAACCGACGCCGAGTTCGCCGACAGCGAGGCGGAGGCCGAACAGTTTCGGGCTGACGATCGGGCCGTCATCGACTCCGGGGAGCCAAAGCACATCTCCGAAGAGTCGCTGACGACCACTGATGGAATAGAGCGGATTTTATCGACGAGGAAAATCCCCTACGACCCGGTCGACACACCCGGCGACGCCGTGCTGGGCGTCTCAACGGACATCACGGAACTCAAACAGCGCGAGGCCGAGCTGGAGATGCAGTCGGCCGCGATGGAGGCATCGATGGACGGCATCTCCGTCCTCGACGACGACCGTGAGTACATCTACATGAACGAGGCGCACGCGGCGGTGTTCGGATATGACCCTGACGACCTCATCGGGAGTTCGTGGCGACGGTTGTACAGCGACGAGGAAGTCGAGCGAATCAGACAGGAGGTGTTTCCGGAACTGGAAGAGCACGGTCAGTGGCGCGGCGAGACGGTCGGACGGCAACGCGATGGGTCGCCGGTCACTCAGGAACTAGCGCTCTCGCTGCTCGACGATGGCAAACTCATCTGTACGAACCGTGACATCACGGAGCAGAAAGCCAGAGAGAACGTACTCGAACAGTACGAGGCGCTCATCGAAAACATGAACGAGGCAGCGTTCATCGTTGATGATGAGTGGCGACTCGCCTACGCAAACGAAAGAACGCTCTCGTTGGGAGATGTCGAGCCACGTTCGGTTCTCGGACAGGATATAATGGAACTGTTCGACGGCTTGGTTACCGACAAGGCTGATTACAAAACGTTCAACGACACATTAGAGCGAACGCTCGATGGGGAACAGGTCAATGAGCGGTGTGAAGTACCGCTGCAACTACCGACCGGGGAGTACATTCTGGAGTGTCTGTTCTCACCGTTCACCTCCGCCGGCGAACAACGGGCAGCAGTCGTTGCCCGTGATGTCACGGCACAGAAAGCACGCGAACAGGAACTAGAGCGCAAGCGGGCACGGCTCCGGGCGCTGTTCGACGAGTCGCCCGATGGCATTATTGTCCACGACGAGAACGGCGAGATTATCGACACGAACACCACTCAGATCGACCAGCTCGGCTACGAAGAGTTGTGCGGGGTGAATGTCGCCGAGTTCGAGGTCGGACATAGCCGGACGGAACTTCGTGCACTGTGGAGCGATATGGCACTTGGCGAAACACGCCGGGTTGAGGGGAATCACCGTCGTAAGAACGGGAGTATCTTCCCAGTTGAGGTCTGGGTATCGAAAACAGAGGTCCACGGGGAGATACGGTTTATCGCCATCTCCCGTGATATCAGCGATAGAAAAGCCCGCGAGCGGGAGATGGTCCGTAACCGCGAGTTCCTCGAGAAAACACAGAATATCGCGTCCGTCGGCGGCTGGGAAATCGACCTCCAGACAGATGAGCTGCGGTGGACGGACGAGGTGTATCGCATTCATGACTTGCCGCTCGATGCCGACGTTACTGTCGAGGACGGCATCGACTACTACCATCCAGAGGAGAGGCCGACACTCAATGCGGTGTTCGATCGGCTGGTCGAAGAAGGCGAACCGTACGACGAGGAACTGCGTATCGTCACTGCGGCTGATGCGGTCAAGTGGGTACGGACTGTCGGCGACCCCGAGTTCGACGACGGCGAAGTCGTCGGGGCCCGTGGTATCTTTCAGGACATCACCGATCGAAAGGAGCGAGAGCAGGACGTGCAGGAGCTGACAGAGCGACTTGACCTCGCCGTCGAAGGCGCGAATCTCGGTGTCTGGGACTGGGACATGACCACGGATGCCGTGACGTTCAACGAGCAGTGGGCGTCGATGCTCGGCCTCTCGTTGGATGAGATTGCCCACACGCTGGAAACGTGGGAAGAACGCGTCCATCCAGCGGATATGGACCGCGTCGAGGACGCGCTGGAGGCACATATCGCTGGGGAGGCAGAACTGTACGACTGTGACCATCGGATGCGGACAGCGAGTGGTGAGTGGAAGTGGATTCGGGACGTCGGCGAAGTCGTTGAACGTGATTCTGACGGCCAGCCGACCCGTGCTGTCGGTATCCACCTGGATATCACTGACCAGAAGCAGTCCGAGAACGCTCTCGAAGAAGAGCGTGATATGTTCGCACAGGGTCCCGCGGTCGTATTCAAGTGGCAAAACGAACCCGACTGGCCTGTGGAATACGTCTCGGAGAACGTCACCGAGACGTTTGGCTTCACGCCGGAAGAGCTGGAGTCGGGTGACATCCCGTACAAGACGCTGATTCACGACGAGGACATGGATACGGTCACCGCGGAGGTGCAAGCAAACACCGACACCGAGACCGAACGGTTCAGTCACGACCCATACCGGATGGTCACGGCCGACGGCGAGGTGAAGTGGGTCACGGACAACACGAAGATCATCCGTAACGACGGCGAGATAACGCACTATCTGGGCTACCTTATCGATATCACTGACCGAAAGCGACTCGAACAGTCTCTTCGGCAGAGTGAGCAGTCACTGCGCGAAATGACCGAAGTCGCATCCGATACAGACCGTGGGTTCGAAGGCAAATTGGCCGCGATACTCGAACTGGGCTGTGAGCGACTCAACCTGCCGTATGGCTTTTTGACCCGTATCGACGATGGGACACAGCATATTGTTGAGGCGTCGGGTTCCCATTCAGAGCTACAGGCCGGGGCGTCCGCACCGATGTCGAAGGCGTACTGCCGGCGGACTATCGAGCAGGACGAACCGCTCACCATTCAGAACGCGGTCGAAGAGGACTGGCCGGACGACGTCGCGTATGAAATGTTTGGACTGGGCTGCTATGTCGGCGGGAAAGTGACCGTCAACGGCGAACTCTATGGGACACTCTGCTTTGCTGACCGCGACAACCGAGACCACCAGTTCGATGAAAGCGAGCGCGCGTTCGTCGAACTCCTTGTCCAGTGGGTGCGGTATGAACTCGCCGGTGAGGCCGTCGAGACGAAGCTCCGCGAACTCAACGAGACCGCACAGCGACTCCTGTCGGCCAGCGACGCGTCGGAAGTCGCGTCTACCGCTATCGAGAGTGCAAAGCGGGTACTCGGCCTGCCGATGACGGGAATCTGGTGGTACGATGAGGGGAAGGACGCACTCGTTCCGGCGGGACTAACAGATGAAGCGGGGGCGCTACTGGGCACGCAGCCGACGTTCGATGGAGGGGGATCGCTCGCCTGGGAGACCTTCGAGAGCGGCGAGGTGCGGGTCTACGACGACCTACAGGAAGTGGAGGCACGGTTCAACGACGACACACCGATACGCTCCGAGACCCTCGTGCCGCTGGGCGATCAGGGGATTTTGATAAGTGGGTCCACCGAACAGCGGGCATTTTCCGAGACCGACCGCGGGCTGTTCGAAATCCTCGCTGCGACCGTCGAAACGGCACTCAGTCGGGCCGAGCGCGAGCAGGTGTTGCGAGACACTCGCGAGCGGCTGGAGCAGTCCAACGAAGAACTCGAACAGTTCGCGTACGCGGCCTCCCACGACCTGCAGGAACCGCTTCGGACCGTTTCGAGCTACCTCACGCTCCTCGAACGACGCAATGAGGAGGTGCTGGACGACGACGCGCTGGAGTTCATCGACTTCGCCGTTGACGGAGCCGAGCGGATGCGGGAGATGATACAGGCACTGCTGGCCTACTCGCGTGTCGATACTCGCGGGCAGGCGTTCGAATCAACCGATATGGATGCAGTGTTTGACACAGTCGCTCGAAACCTTGAGGTGAACATCGAAGAGTCCGGCGCGGTCGTGAACGTCCCCGATGCAGGCGGCCACGTCGTCGGCGACACGAACCAGCTCGTTCAGTTGTTCCAGAACCTCGTCGAGAACGGGATCAAGTACAGCGAAGAAACGCCACACGTGGATATTTCTGTCGTCCGGTCCGACGACGATACCGTCGAGTACGCGGTGTCCGACGACGGAATCGGAATGGAACCGAGCCAACTGGACGATATCTTCGAAGTGTTCCAGCGACTCCACACGCGCGAAGAAATCAGCGGGACTGGTATCGGGCTCTCGATGTGCCGGAAGATCGTTGACCGACATTCCGGCCAGATACGGGTCAAATCGGCACCAGACGAGGGCTCGACGTTCTTCGTGACACTTCCCGCCGCAGGTGAGGAACATGAGTGAGCCGACGCCGCTTGTCGTCTCGGTTGAGGACAACCCGGCCGACGTACGACTCATCGAAGAGGGTGTCGCTGCCGTCGACCGGGATATCGACTTCCGCGTATACAACAACGGCCGAAATGCCATCGAACAGTTGACCGGCGATGGTGGCGTCCCCGCAGAGTCGGTACAATTAGTATTGCTTGATCTCAATATACCAGGCAAGTCAGGGCTTGAAATCCTCCGATATCTCCGAAAAGATCCGGAATTAGACGCTGTGCCTATCCTCACTGTGTCGAGTTCGGAGAACCCGGACGACATCCGCCGTGTGTATGAGTCGTCCGCGAACGCGTACTTGACGAAGCCGACCGATCCCGACGAATTTATCCAGATGATCACCGCCGCAGTGCGGTTCTGGATGCCACCAATCAGTAGCTCAACTACCAATGACTGACACACAGCAATACAATATCCTGCTCGTGGAGGACAATCCCAGCGACGCGCGGCTCATCAAAGAGTATCTCAAAGAGCCGGGCTGGTCGGGGCAGCAAACAGTGCCGACTATCCAGCACTTCGACCGGTTGTCTGCGGCGGTCGATGCCCGGGACGAATCGATTGATATTATCTTGCTGGACCTTGGGCTGCCGGACAGCAACGGGTTCGAGACGCTCGAAACGATGCTCGAAGCAGCCGGGGACGAACCTGTTGTCGTCCTCACTGGACTCGACGACGACAGCGTCGGGATTGAGGCCGTCGAACGCGGCGCACAAGACTTTCTCGTCAAGGGCGACATCAACCCGAAACTCCTCCAGCGGACACTAAGCTACGCTGTCGAACGTGAACGCCAGCAACAGGTACTTGAACGACGTAACAAGGAACTCGCTCTACTCAATCAGGTCATCCGCCACGATATCAAAAACGACCTGACAGTCATTCTCGGCTGGGGTGATGCGCTCCGTGAACACGTCGAACCAGCCGGACAGGACCATCTTGAGCGGATTATGAACGCAAGCGAGCACATTGCCGGTATCGCTGAAACCGCCGGCGACTTCATGGAGATACTCGAAGGGAACAGGGAACCAGAACTCCATCCCGTTGCGCTCAAACCCGTTCTGCAGAGCGAAATCGAGAAGTCACAGTCCGCACACTCGGCGGCAACCATCACAGTCAATGGCGAACTATCCGAGACGCTCCAGGTTTCGGCAACCAATCTGCTCTCGTCCGTGTTCCGCAATTTACTGAACAACGCTGTCACACACAACAATAAGTCAAGCCCCGAGATCACAGTCGAAGTGGACGTCAGCCCGGATACAGTCGAGGTCTCCGTCGCTGACAACGGCCCGGGTGTGCCCGATAGCCAGAAGACAGAGATATTTGGTCGTGGGGAGATGGGGGCAAAGAGTCAGGGGTCAGGAATCGGCCTCTATCTCGTGGATACGCTGGTAGAGATGTACGACGGGACGGTCACGATTGCAGACCGCGACGAATGGGTCAGTGAGCCGGACGTGGACGGCAGCGTCTTCACAGTAACCCTCAATCGGGCCTGACAGCCGGTGACAGTTGCTCTGGCTAGCCTGCGTTCTGTTGGCCGGCGCTTGTGACCACAGGTGTCCAGTGCGTTTGTCGGCCTGTTTCCGTCATATGGAGATAAAAAGGACATACAGGTAGCAACTTACCCTCTTTTTCGCAGACTCTCGCTCGCCGGCACGTGCAGTGTCACTTCGGTCCCGCCCTGAGTCACATCAACGGAGACATCGCCGCCCACCTGCTTGACGATCATCCGCACCATACAGAGGCCGATCCCCTGTCCGTGGTTTAGTGGCGTCTCTTCGCCCGTCCTGAGTACGCTTGCTTCCGCATCCGGCAGTCCAAAGCCGTTGTCTGCAACGGTAATACCGACCCAGTCGTCAGCGGTTTGCGAGAGCGTTACTGTAATCTGTCCATTCGAGTCGGGAGTAGCATCGGCGGCGTTTCCGAGTAATTCACTGACCGCTTCGCGCATGACAGTCGGGAGGTGTGGTGTCACACCATCTGGCAGGTCGTTCCTGATTCTTGTCTCGGCGACGAACTCGTCAGCTCTGGCGGTCGCGTGGGCAACGAGTTCGTCTACCGCCGTGGTGGCTTGCGAGTGTCGTTGTTCTTCAAGCACCTGTCCAATCTGCCGTGTCTTTTCGATCATGTCGGTCCACTTATCCAGAATCGCTTCAATGCGCTCGAAGTATCTCGACTGCGCTTCCGAATCAGGCAGGGTGTACAGCGCTCCAGTGAACCCCCGGAGCTTCGTCAGGTCGTTGCGCATATGATGTCGCATCACACGCTGCATGACCTGTAGATGATCTCGATGTCGGCTCTGTTTTGTGATGTCCCGCCCCTCGACCACCAACATATTTACACACCCGTCTTCGTTGGTCACGGGCTTGACGGTGAAGTCGATAGTCCCGACTTCCTGACTGTCCCGAACTTCTGTCTCGTAGCGGGCAGACTCACCGTCGGCCGCGCGCTTGAGAGCGTCCCAGACACGGTCACGGACGGTTTCAGAGTGACTCCACCATGGCGCTTCAGCGAAGGGTTTCCCAACCATATCTGCACGGTTGAAGCCACCGAATTCGAGGGTCGCATCGTTGGTCTCGATGACCGTTCCATCGGGTTCGAGCAGTGCAGTGAACTGATAGGTCTGGTTGAACACACTGTCAAAAAGTCGGGCTCGTTGTTTGCTGGCAGTCGTGCCGCGGGTATGAGATAACAGGTCATCAACTGCGTCGGTTTCAAGTGCGTGGGCCGGCTCATCAACAGTTTCCAGTGCCATTTCACACCGTTCCAACCGTTTGCTCTGTCTCTCCTGCTCGATTTTACTCCCGAGCCACTGTGCAGTGAAGTCGACAAACTCCCGTTCGGACTGCCCAAACGCACCTTCGCGTGTCGCCAGACCAGTGAATTCAATGACACCGTAGGTATCTTCACCGACTGCCACGGGTGCGCCGGCGTACGCTCCGTGCGCGTCTAGAGAGCTGTGCTGGCCTTCGCCCACGACAAACGTGGCAGGATCCGTTACGGCACCAGTGACTACTTCACTGGCGATAGTCTCACCGAGGGGCATTGACTGCCCCGGTTCGTACACGGCGGATTCACTGCTGGTATACTCAACCGTGTACGTGGCATCGTCGATGCGTGCAAGCGCGCCGGCGTCAGCTCCAAGGTAGTCACATCCCAGCGTTAGCAATCGCTGTGCGGTGTCTGCAACGCTCTCGCTCTCCATCGCAGCTTTATGCAGTCGTCGGAACGCATCCTTTCCCGGCAGCGTCAACGACCCAGGTTCTGCCGCTGGCAGCCGAAGCGTCGTGCAGACGTATGTTTGCGGCCCGATACGAACCGTGTAGCTATGCTGTTCGACGGTTGTCCGCGTCCCGCCGGCACATTCAAGAACTACATAAGATCGTCCGTCCGTCTCGGATAACGCCGTCCCAACTTGCTTGTCGGAATCATCCGTACCTGCGGCACAGAACAGGGCAGATAGTGGCATCGCAAGCAACTCTGCTTTTGAGTAGCCGGTCACCCGTGAGACCAGCCCAGTTGTCTCAACGATTTCCCCGTCAGAAGCACTCACAACCAACCCTTCATTAGTGCCAATGTCTGGACGTGGACTCCCGCACTCGTTGTTACTCATGTGAAAAACTTCCCCTGAGTTCAGTCACGTTTAGGCGGGCCATTGGGGAAAGAACGCAATGTTTCCACTTAACGAGTTGCGAACTGTCCAGTGAGGCAGAGACATACTCGGAAGTAAGTACCGGCTCAATTGAGGGTGCGTGTCAGACTGTGACAAAAAAGATGGTCCGACGCACCCTCACGCGGGCGATGACGACTGACGCTCTTCCCGGAGCGCAGTGATGCTGCTGTAGACGACAGCACCACTGACCAGCAACGCGGAGCCGAGGATGAGCACCAGACTGACCGTGTTCAGGGCGTCGATACCGTAGACGTTGCCGATTTCACGGACCGCGACAGCGAGGGCGCCGCCGAGCAGCATTAGCCCGAAGTACACCTTGATTTCGTCTTCGTCGACGATGCTCGTCGCAGCGGAACCCACACGGGCCCCGAAGGCGCTCCCTGCCAGCAGCGGGAGCACAATGGAGAGGTCGACACCACCGTCCAGCGCGTACAGGAAGCTCCCGAGCCCGCCCGAGAAGACGATCTCGAAGAGGTCGGTCCCGACAGCGATGGGGACGGGAACTCCGATGAGATAGAACAGCGCGGGCATACGGATGAATCCGCCGCCGACACCGAGGAAGCCCGAAAGCAGGCCGGTGACGAACGCGACGCCAAGTATCATCCAGAGGGAGACGCTGACGCCGCCACGAAGCGATATCATCGGCGGGATGCGGTACGATTGAATCTTCTTTGCGATGTCCGGGATGTCGTCGGCGTCGACGTCGCCCTCCGCGGCATCGTGGTCGATCCCCTCGCCGCCATCGCCACCTCGAAGTGCCTCGTAGGTGACGAACGCGCCGATACCGCCCAGAAGGACGACGTACGTGACGCTGATGATACTGCCAGCCAGCCCGAGCGTTTCCAGATGGAGGACTATCTCTTTCCCGGCTTCGATGCCGGCGGTCGTTCCGGCGATCATCAGCACCCCCAGTTTGTAGTCGACCTGCCCCATATCCCGGTGCTTCAGTGTAGCGATAACCGATGTGCCAAACACGAATGCGAGCCCGCTCCCGACGGCAACCCGGGTGGGATACCCCATCACCAGCAGTGCCGGGGTGACCAGGAACGACCCACCCATCCCGAAGAAGCCAAACAGGACGCCGATGAGCAGGCCGAACCCGACAAACAACACCACCATCGCCAGGCTGAGTCCCAGTATCTCCATTCGTCACTCCCCTCGTAACCGCTCGACGACACGCTGTCCGAATGCCTCTTCTACTGCCCCGTACCCGACGTAGAGGATGGCCGCCTCCAGCAGCACCGCGCCGATGAGCATTGCCGCGTCGATGCCGTCTGCGCCCATCGATGTGAAGGCCGCGAGGTCTACCATGGGGATTCACCTCTAATATTGTGCTGTCGTGAACGTATCATACTTTTCTACTCAATCACCCCTAATCGGAGGGTACTGATAACAGTTTTGGGACTGTCAAACAATATTATCGACGGGTATCACACCGCTATCCCACGGAGATATCTGCATACGTTATACAAATATCGGCCACATATGGTCACTGTTCAAAACCCTGCTTCTTGCCCGTAATAATGTTGCGCGCGCTGTTCTGTCGCGTTTATGTAATCGGCTCTCAGTACGGCGTGGCTACCTAGATTGACCTACCGTCAGGTGAGACAGCAGCTCTACAGACCAATCCAAATCTGACTGTCTTGTACAAACAAAACAATATTAACAGTTGGCTGCGTACTGTCGAGTATGAGAGCCATCTATGCGACAGACCTCTCGGCGGCGAGTGAAGCGGCGATACAGAACGAGACGTGTCTCGAGTGCCTCGGACGCATCGGTGTCGATACGGTCCACCTCGTCACCGTCATCCCATCGAACGTCCACGCAGGGATGCCGGGAATGAACTTCAGCAAGCGGCGCAAACAGGGACTTACGCGGTACCAGAATGTGATGGAGGACGCCGGGTTCGACACTGAGACCCACGTCGTGCGTGGGACTCCCCACCGCCGCATCAACGGTATCGCGGAGGCAGAGAAAGCCGACGTGACAATAATCGGGTCCCGGGGGCAGAGTCCACTCAATAACCGCGTCATTGGTTCCACTGCTCGGAACCTCGCGCGAACCACGGTGGTGCCGTTGCTGGTCAACCGCATCGAACGCAGTACAGACGAACCGGACGTGCTCAGGGAGCACCTGTTCCAGCGGGTGCTCTACGCGACTGACTTCTCTGAGAACGCAACGCGTGCCTTCGACGCGTTTCAGTATCTCCGCCACGCGACCCAGGAAGCGACGCTCGTCCACGTGGAATCACCGAAAGATGCGACGAGCGAGGCGGACCCATCTGAACAGCTTGCGTCGCTCGCCGACACACTGTCACAGTGGGACATCGAAACGAACGTCGAGGTCCGCCGTGGCGACCCCGCTGAGGAGATTCTCGATGTCGAAGCGGCCGTGACGCCAACGACAACGCTCGTCGGCTCTCGTGGCCAGAGCCGGATGCGCCGGCTGTTGCTCGGCAGCGTCTCCGAGGATATCGTCGCGCAGGCGACCGGGAACGTCTACCTCGTCCCGCCGCCACGAACCGCCTGAAATGGGGGGTCAGAGCGCGCCCATCGCGGTCATTGACCCGAAGCCAACGGCCAGCGCAAGCGTGAACGACCCGGCCCACGCGCCAACCGTGACTACAATCTTCTGTGGGTCGACCGCCTCGCTGCCGCCGACTGCGGCACCGCTTCCGATGATAGCGCTGACAATAATCTCGTTGAACGACACCGGCACACCGAGGAAGACGGCGAGTTGCGCGATGAGGAACGAGGGGACGAGCGCGGCGATAGAGCGCCGCGGGCCCAGCGAAGAATAGTCCTGTGCGAGCGATTTTATCATCCGTGGCGCGCCGGTCCACGACCCGACCAGAATTCCGAGGCCACCCCCCAGCAGGACGACCGCTGGCGAGAGCGCCCCAACCTCGTCCAGCAATGGGAGCAACGGACCGACCGCCAGCCCGACCTGACTCCCACCGGCTGAAAAGGCGACCAGAGAACCGAGCGCTAGCAGGACGTGTCTGAGTCCGCCCGCCTCGTCGTGGCGGATGTCTCGGTACACCGCGGCCCACACCACGGCGGCGACAGTGCCGGAGAGAACGACTGTCGCCACGACGCCGTCGATGCCGAGCAGTCGCTGGCCGAGGCTCGTCAGCGAACCGGGGCCGCCGCCGGACCCGAGAAACGCGAACTCGACGTTGGCCAGCACGACGCCGACCAGCGCCGCGAGCGTCGGAATGGTGGCCTTTTCGGGGGCATCAGACCGCGGCAGCACGCTCGCGATGGCGTAGGCGAAACCGCCGCCGACGACCGGTGTCAGGACCCAGACGGCACCGATTTGCTGGTACTTCCCCCAGACGGGGGTGCCACCGAGGGCCAGCCCGACACCGATGATTGCGCCGGTCACAGTAAACGCCGTCGCGATGGGGTAACCGGTGTAGATACCGACGGCCATGAGCCCAGCGCCGGCCAGCAGCGCGACGATGACCCCAGTGGCGGGAAGGGTGACGCCGCCGATGAGGCCGCGGCCGACCGCTTCCGAGACGTTCGACCCCTGTGTCACCGCGCCCGCGAGCCCGAAGATGCCGACGATGAACGCCGCCCGCATCGTCGAAATGGCGTTGGCACCGACAGCGGGCGCGAACGGCGTCGCGCCGCTAGAGCCAGCACCGATAACCCACGACATGAACAGGCTCGCGAGACCGGCGGTCAAGAAGAGCGCGAGAAGCTGGAGTTCCATTGTGAAAATCGGGGTACGTTCAGTCCGCTCCCGTGGGGGACGGGTCGACGCCGTCGGTTGCGCGGCTTCGCCACCACCCTTGTAGGTACGCACCGAGGAACATCCCCGCGAGCGCCCACAGAATAGTCACGTTTCCGATGCCGAGGCTGGCGTAGGCGGCACCCGGACAGATCCCGGAGAGCCCCCAGCCGACGCCGAATATCGCGCCGCCGATCAGCACGTTCCGGTCGAAGGACTTCAGCCGACGTTCGAATGGGTCGCCGGTCAGCGGTGCCCGGTCCAGCACGCGCGGCATGACAAAGAACACGATCCCTGTCACGGCCGCGCCGCCGAACATCACGAACAGCAGGCCGAAGTCCTCGAACTGGAGGAAGTTCAGCACCACCTCGGGACGGGCCATGTGGCTGTAGCCGAGGCCGAAGCCGAAGATGAGCCCGCCGACCAGCACGAGCGGGATGAACAGCGGGTGCCGGTCCGTCGACGTCGCCATTACGGCGTCACCCCCAGTGCGGCGACGACCTGTGCAGTCAGTATCGCGACCAGCAGGAAGGCGAGGACGCCCGCCAGTGACGTTTTCGAGGCCGATCCCACGCCACAGACGCCGTGGCCCGAGGTACAGCCCTTCCCGACGCGGGTTCCGATACCGACGAAGATGCCACCAAGCAACAGCCGCCACCAGGAGACATCCGTTGTCCACGCGCCACCCTGGTAGACGACCGCGTACACGGCCGCGCCGAGGATGATGCCGAGCGTGAACACGAGCCGCCAGTCACGAGAGGCGACGTACTGCTGGAACCGCGACTGGCCGGAGACGTACGACAGCGTCGATTCGAGGAACGTGCTCGCGCCGGCGCTAATGCCGGTGCCCACGTAGATTACCGCCGCGCCGAGACCGACGAAGAGGCCGCCGATGGCGTACCGGCTGATACCGTTGGGGAACAGCTCGGCGGCCAGTTGCAGCGGGACAGGGTCAGCTACCATCGACGGTTAGTCACCCGCGAGCGATTCCTGGCTCGCCGCGCAGTTGTTCGGTCCGAGTTCCAGCGTGAACGCCTCCTCGTCGTCGACGGTGTTCTGGCCGAGGTTCGTCGCGATGATGTCCTCGTAGTTCGCCGGTCGCGGTGGCATATCGGCCAGAATCGTCTCGACGAAGTCGTCCTCGTCCATAGTGAGAGCGTCCATCTCCTCGACAAGCTGGCCGATGGGTGCGGTGTAGGAGCCGTCGGAGGCCGGCTCGGCCGCGTCGCTGAAGTGCGCGCCCCCGATGAGCGTATCATCGGGCAGTGTCAGCACGCGCTCCTGCAATGACTCATAGAGCATCCGAGCTGCGTCGGGTGCGCCCTCGTCGCCCTCTTCGAGGTCCGGTCGGGCGACACTCTCGATGAAAAGCCCGTCACCGGTGGCGAGCAGGCTGTCGTCGACGAGATACGAAGTCATACCGGTCGTGTGGCCGGGCGTCGCGACGGTCTCGATGGTGACATCGCCGACCTCGAAGGTGTCGCCGTCCTCGGCAGTCGTCAGGTCGTCGGCGTCCTGCCGAGCTTGCGAGACAGGGCTCGCGGAGCTCTGCTCCGCGGCGTAGGTGACCCCGCGGTCCACGGCGGCTGCGGGGATGACGCCCTCGACGCCCGCCGCATCGAGGCCGCGGACCCCCGAAATGTGGTCCGCGTGGATGTGCGTGTCAAGCGCGTATTTCAGGTCGACGCCCAGCTCGTCAGCATCGTCGAAGTATCGGTCGGCAAAGGCGCGCAACGGGTCGATGATAGCGGCTTCGTCGTCGTCGTAGACCAGATAGCCGAGACAGCCGGAGGACGGCCGCTGGTACTGTAGGAGTGTGCCGGCTCCGTCGTAGTCAGTGACTTCGACGGTCTCGTAGATGCGCGCCCACCCGTTCATGCCGTCTTCGAGGTGGTGAACGTCGTAGCCGCGGTCTGCGAGTGTGCCCGCGACATACTCGCTGGCCCCACCTTTCGCACAGAGAACCGTGACTTCGCGGTCGTTCGGCACGTCCGCGATGATGTCTGCATCTAGCTCGTCTTCCAGAAAGTGGAAGTACGGGACGTTGATGGATTCGACGTTTTCCCCGTCGATGTGCCATTCCTCGTAGTCCCCGGACATACGCGCGTCGAGGATCGTGACCGACTCTCCGTCGTCGATACGCGATTTCAGCGTTTCGGGCGTGACCGATTCGACGTCTGCGTCCGGCGTCGGGAAGTCTTCAGCGTTCATGTAGTACACTCATTGCTACAGGGTTGAGGCATAAAAGAGTTTGTATAGAAATTCCCAATCTACACAATATCATTACGTTAGAGAACACCGATAAAGTACAGTTATGGTGTAAGAGACTCTCTTAAAGCCATATGAGAGCGCATTGTCCAAAGTTGGTGTTGCTAGAATAGCACAATAATCGATATTCTTTTAACTATCCACCCGATATTGTGTAGTAGCTCCAATACAGTAGCTGGAGTCTTTCCAACAATGAGTGAAGCATTCGACATCGCAGAGACGCTCGACGTGAAAGGTGCATCGTGCCCAATGCCGGTCGTCAAGACGAAACAGGCGATAGACGACCTCGCCGAGGGGTCAGTACTGGAGGTCATCGCGACCGACAGCGGCAGTATGAGTGACATCGAGGGCTGGGCCGAGGGAACGAACGGCGTGGCACTACTCGAACAGGTCGACGAAGGCGACGTGTACAAACACTACGTCGAGAAGACGGACTAAAATGAGCACGGACACACCATCGGCGGGCGACGGCGATTCGATGACCGAGGCGGAACTGCAGGCTCGGATCGAAGAACTCGAAGAGACCGTCGCCGACCTGGAAGCCGACGACGAACAAAAGAAAATGACCATCGTGGCGACCCAAGGGTCGTTTGACATGGCGTATCCGCCGCTCATTCTCGCCAGCACCGCGGCCGCGTTCGGCTGGGACGTGGTCGTGTTCCACACGTTCTGGGGTCTGGATATCCTCCACGAGGAGAAGTCCGAGAACCTCCAGTTGTCGGCCGTCGGTAACCCGAACATGCCGATGCCGAACGCGCTCGCGGCGCTGCCTGGCATGGACCGCATGGCGACGCGGATGATGGAAAAGCGTATCGACGACAACGGGACGGCGACGATCGACGAACTCATCGAGTTGTCGCTGGACCAGGGCGTCGAACTGCAGGCCTGTCAGATGACCATCGAACTGATGGACTACGACGAGGACGACTTCTACGACGACGTTACTGTCGGCGTCGGGGCGGCCACTGCGCTCCAGCATATGGCCGAGTCCGACATCCAACTGCTCGTCTGAGCGACGAGAGCCACTGAGCGGCTTTTCCCGGCCCCCCAAACATGAACCAGACAATCGCAATCGTCGATGCATCAGTCGGTGAGACACCCGCAGAACGAAACCTGACCCGGTCGCTTGACGCCGAGACGACGGTGTACAAAGTCAGCGATGGTCATCTCCCACCGGTGCCCGCGGGCGGCGACTGGCGGTACGACGGCGTGGTTATCAGTGGGTCACAGACATCGGTGTACGACGACCACGGCTGGATTCACGACCTCACGTCGTGGGTCCGGGACGTCCACCGGGCGGACGTACCAACCCTGGGAATTTGCTGGGGCCACCAGTTCCTTGCGCAGTCTCTCGGTGGGCGCGTGGTCGACATGGGCGAACACGAACTCGGATACCGAACAGTTCACCGGCGAGGCGAGGACCCGCTGTTTGCCGATATGTCGCCGTCGTTCACCGCGTTCCAGACACACTCTGACCGCGTCGCCGAACTGCCTGCGGGTGCGGTAGAACTGGCGCGAAACCAGTACGGCATACAGGCGTTTCGGCTCGGCACACGCTACGGCGTGCAGTTCCACCCCGAGTACGACCGCGAGACAGCCGAGTGGGTCATCGGCAACAAGGACCTCACCGACGACCGGCGGGAGGCAGTAACGGCAACGATTACTGATGAGTCGGTCGCAGCCGCCCGGGAGGCGACGACGGTATTCGAGAACTTCCTCGGACTGGTCGCCACCCATCAGCGGCGACCGGGTCGACTCGACTGACTCGGTACGTCAGAATTCCGCGGTCAGTGCCGTCGCAAGCCGGTCGACTTCTGACTCAGTATTGACCGCGTGTATCGACGCCCGCACCGCCGATGGCTCGGGTAGCGAACGGACGACGATGCCTTCACCGGCCAGCCGTTCGTCGGCCCCACCGGATTCTTGCCATCCTCCCCGCTCTGAAGTGCGGCACGTTCGCCCCGAACTTTACTTAAACTGGTGTGTGGTCACCGAGGGTGTTTGCGTATAGATAAACTGCTTTCTCACAGTCTTGGAACACCCATACATTATTAAATTCATAGCTTGCCTATGTACGGATGAGAAAGCATGACCACCAATCAAAGTCACACTGAGGCTGACACGACTGTCGACGCTCGGGGCGCGACCTGTCCGGGTCCGCTGATGGACCTCATCTCGGAGGTTCGGGCCGTCGATACCGGCTCCGTTATCGCCCTGTTGAGCGACGCCGAGAAGTCGCCGTCGGAGGTCCAGGAGTGGGCCGACGAGTCCGGCAACGAAGTCCTTGATATCGCCGATGAAGGCGACCACTACAGGATTCACGTGAAGAAACTATGACCGAACATATCGCAATCGTCGGTGGCGGCACCGGTGGTACCGTACTGGCGAACACCCTCGCGGAGAAACTCGATGCGGAGCTAGCCGCCGGCGAGGTCGAGATCACGCTATTCAACGACAGCGGGGACCACGTCTACAAGCCGGTCTGGCTCTACGTCGCTTTCGGACAGCGCGAACCTGCGGACGGCCGCCGGCCCCTTCGAGAGGTCGTCGATAACCGCGTCACCATCCGGCAGGACTACGTCGTTGATGTTGACCACGAGCGCAAAGAACTCGAACTTGTCGACGCTATCGACCCTGCGCCGTACGACAAACTTGTCGTCGCGACAGGGGCACAGCTCGAACCAGAGCGGGTTCCGGGCCTCGCCGAGGGCGGGCACCACTTCTACGGCGAAGACGGTTCCCAAGCTCTCCGTGACGAACTCTTGGAAATGAACGGCGGCCACATCGTCCTGAGCGTTGTCGGGACGCCACATATGTGTCCGGCCGCGCCGCTTGAGTTCACGTTCATGGTCGACGACTGGCTCCGAGAACGCGGCCGTCGGGACGCGTTCGACATCACCTACACCTACCCCATCATGCGGGTCCACGGAAACGAACACATCGCGGAGTGGGCCGACCCGCGACTCCGGGAGCGCGATATCGCCATTGAGACGATGTTCAACGCCGAGGCTGTCGACCCCGATGCGGAGACGATTACGTCGATGGAAGGGACGGAGCTGGACTACGACCTCCTCGTCGCCATCCCGCCACACACCGGCAGCGACTTCGTCGAGTCGGCCGGCCTCGGCGATGGAGGGTGGGTAGATGTCGACAAGCACACGCTCGAAGCGACCGGCTTCGACGACGTGTACGCCATCGGCGATGCCGCCCAGACCGGGGTCCCAAAGGCCGGGAGCGCGGCGCACTATCAGGCCCACGTCGTCGCTCAGCGACTCGCGAGTGAGGTCCGCGGCCAGCCAGCGACAGCTGTCTACAGCGGCAAGACCGTCTGCTTTATCGAGACTGGGATGGATGACGCCACGTTCGTCGAGTTCGACTACGAACGCCCGCCTGAGCCGAGTGAACCGAGTCGGGCCATGCACTGGTCGAAGCTTGCGTACAACGAATCCTACTGGCTCACAGCGCGGGGGCTACTCTGAGGTGACAAACAATGAGTGAACAACAATCATCGGCTGACGATCTGAGCGAGGAACTGACCACCGCCATCGAGGAGAACCCCGAGGCCTTCGCCACGTTCGTCCGCAATCTCGATACGGTCAACGAACTGGTCGAAGTAGCCGAACTCGGGACCGCTGCGATGGACGACGAGATGGTCACCTCCCTCGCCGGGACTGGCGCCTCGCTCGGCGAACTCGCCGAGACAGCCGCCAGTGATGACACACGAGGCGCGCTACAGACTGTCCTCGGCGCACTCGGCGACGCGAACTCCAGCGGGCCAGTCGATCTGCACGATGTCTGGGATGGGATTCGAAGCGGCGAGTTTCTTACCGGCATCCGATACGTGCTCGCCATCGTCCGGTCGCTCGGTCGTGCGGTCCAGAACCAGTGAAATCGTATTTTTCGTCATTGCCAGATGCCTGGCCACCTGTCTGAGAATAGGCTGACCGGGAACCTCGATTCGAAGAATCAGTCGCTGCTCGGTGTGAGCCGATCAGGCCCCGCCCCGATTGTTCACCGGGTGTCGACAGAGCAGGTGTCGACACCCAGGAGTCCGTACAGCCCGCAGAATCCGGTGAAGCCAGTGACGAGCAATAGCACCGCGGCGAGCCCGAGCACAGGTGCAAGTATTGCTGGCAGCGGAACGGTGCTGGCGAGGATACCGAGCGATACCAGCCCCGCGATGGCACCGATGAGGATTCTGGCAGTCTTGTCTGTCGAACCGACGTTACGCTCCATACAACACACTTAGTCCTCCAAGAACAATAACTCTTTGATTGTACAATATAAACAATAGTAGCTCTGTTGAAACACTGGGTCGCTACCAGCGCTCAGAAGCCATACTGGCTAAAGTCCAAGCCGGTTAGCGATCTTCCGCTGGCGATTGAGACGTGAATCCACCAATACACCAGATGTGACTCCAGTGCGGTAGCAAACTGGGATGACACAGCCGAGAGAATCAGGTGTAGCTCTCGATGAGCGACCGGAGCTGCGGTTCCTGTTGCATCCCCACTAAGCGCTCGACCGGCTCGCCATCAGCGAACAGCAACAGCGTCGGTACGCTACGGACGCCGTATTTGGCTGCCAACTGCTGGTTTGCGTCGATGTCGACTTTCGCTACGGTCGCGGCGGTGCCAGCGGCGATGCGCTCGACGACGGGTTCGAGTTGCTTGCACGGGCCACACCAGTCGGCGTAGAAGTCCACGAGGACGACCCCATCATCAACGGTGTCCTGTAGGTCGCCTGCGCCGTGGACGTGGACTGGTTCGGCTGCCGACTCGCTGTTCTCGTTCTCAGCAGCGGTCCCTCGCTCTCCGTTTCTGAGCTCTTCGAGCTTCTTCTGTCGGATCTCTGCTAGCTCGTCGGTCATCACCGTTTAGTATGCGCTCGTGGCGTTTATTTGTTTTGCAGCTACCGCACAATACCGCGCTCTGGAACGGGGCCCTGAGTTCGTTGCGACACACTCGCGAGTCATCTCGCCGACACCTGTATTCGCCAGGTAGTTCGGACACGCACGGACTAACTTCCGATTATGACTGTTCATCCGTCCACCACTCCACATTTCCTGTGAAATCTGGTCGCTATCTGGTGGTATTTTACTGGAAACAGTGGTGTGTCCAGAACCGTGGCAGTAGCGTGATAGCGCTCGTCATTAATGACACTGGTTTCATGTCTGGCCGTCACCGCAGTCAGTTAGGTAGAGCCGGTGATGATATCTGCCACCCGCTGCCGGTCGAACACTGTCTCCTCGGAAAACTCGTTGGAGTAGATCCGCTGGGCCGCGGCTTCGGTCTGGAAGAGGTTGATGATCGGCCCCTGATCAAGATATCCACCACGGTAGACTGCGTCGTTCTGGACAGCGGTCAGTTCGCTGGCGACAGGGTTGTTCCGCAGCGAGTCGACGATGGTCTCCTCGAAGGTCGCCTGATCCTTTTCAACCTGTCCACGGACCAGCAGAACATCCTTGCTGGTGTGTTGACTGAGCAACCATATTGTGCAATTGTCAGCTAAATGTATTAACTTCATGTGGGTTTCCCAATATTACGGAATCAGGCAGAACGAATATAATTGGTTATGTTATACGTTCAATACTGGGAGCGGGAAGGGATCAATCCAGGCCTTCACTGAGCAACTATGTAGCTGGGACTCTCCTTTAGGAAGTCGCAACGGTTACAAAACAGCGGATAACACAATATATCCTATAAGATGAGATCACAGATATTCCGTGCGTTCTTTCGGTTTCCTTGATCGCTTCTATCGATAGTATTCGATATGTGAGACTGATTCCGTCGAGTTCGTTATCTGCTCGTTCGGCTGTTTCATCAAGTTCGAAGATATTCTAGCAAATCAGCACTTAATGCAATCCTAAGAGACTAGATATCCGAGGGGATCCAGTTTTCCTCCATTTATATATGCCACTTGATCGAAACCAGTGTATGTACTGTCAATTGACGCTCCTCAACCGCTATTCACTCCGATAGAATGAGCGGGTTGTTTCGCCGGTACTTGATCGTTCTCGTCCGGTTTTTCCCATTCGCGCTGGCATTTCTCCGCGATCGGCGGCGGTTCATCCTGTTTGGCTCACGAAGGCAGGTCCCGGACGAGGCCCATCGACAGCGAGCCGAGCAGATCCGGGATACGATGCTCGAACTCGGACCGGCGTTCATCAAAGTCGGGCAGGTACTCTCGACACGCCCCGATATCGTCCCGCCGGTCTATGCCGACGTATTCGGAACCCTCCAAGACGAGGTCCCCGAGGGCGCGGGGGGAGATCCAAAGCACGTCATTGCACAAGAGCTTGGCGACGAACTCGATCAGTCGACACTCGAACCGGTCGCCGGCGGGTCGCTCGCGTACGTCTATACGGCGACCTACCGAGGTGAGCGAATCGCACTGAAGGTGCGACGACCTGAACTGAAGCCCATGATTACGCGTGACCTTCGGGTCGTCCGGGGGCTGGTTCCGTTGATTCGCCCCTTCGCTACCGAGCGCCAGCAGTATTCGATCGAAAATGCGGCTGACGATTTTGAGGACATAATTCTGGACGAACTGGACTTCGACCGCGAAGCGACGGTCATGGCTGACATCAGGGAGAATTTCGACGGCGATGAGCGAGTCGTGATCCCTGCCGTCTATGAAGACCTGTGCTCGGAACGAGTGCTAGCGATGGAGTATCTGACCGGGCAGAAAGTAACCGACGGCAACGCCTTCGACGGTATCGATATGACGCCACACGAGATGGCGACACGGATCATCAATGTGTATCTAGAGATGGGACTCGTCGACGGCGTGTTCCACGCTGATCCCCATCCGGGTAACCTCGCCGTCACAGACGACGGCCGTCTGTTGCTCTTCGATTTCGGCATGAACGAACGCCTTCCACCCACGGTTCAGGAGGACATTGTCGCGCTCTATCGGGCACTCGTCCGTCGTGACGTGGATGATCTGGTAGATGCGCTTGTCGCGCTCGATGTCCTTGAGCCACACGTCAACCGTGCTGAGGTCGGCCGGGTGCTTGCGCTCGTCATCGAGAACCTCGAAGGCCGCTCAGAAATCACTTGGCGGATGATAATTACGGAATTGACGACAAATCTCCGTGCGTTCCCATTCCGGATTCCGCCGGACGTAATGTTACTCATCCGGGTCGGGACCGTCGGTGAGGGTGTCTGTCGGCAGCTCGATCCGGAGTTTGACTTTCTCGCCGCTGTGCGCTCATTCCTCGTCGAACAGGGGCTCATCGAGAACGAACTCAATGCACTCATCGAGGAAACGCGGGCAGATATTCGCCGGTCGCTTCCTGCACTGGCACGGGTCCCCTCTCGGGTCGATAGAACGTTGTCCCGGCTTGAGCGGGGCGAACTGGTCGTCCGTACAGACCCGGTTGAGGGACGCGGAACGGGTGCACAGAAGCTCGGCTACGCGGTGGTTGCCGGCGCGCTCATCGTGGCCGCAGCGATTCTGACGTTCCACGAGCGCCCGTACGAAATCCCCGTGGGTGCCGCCGCAGCCGGCTTTCTGCTGTTCTATCTTGTCGACATCGGGTCATAATTTTCAGATTCACCGGGTCCCAGAAGAACAGACGGCAATTCGCTCGAGGAACAGGACAGAGAGTGACAGCACGGGGAGACGGTCATCTGAAATGGCTCGTCCAGTTTTCTGCCCTCCAAATAACTCGAACCGAGCATGGTCCCATAGCACCCACAGTAGACAATTGATTCCGGGCCTCACACCCGAAGTTTGACAACTTGGAGGACTGAACTCTAGAGAATGGTCGAGATCATCGACTCGCTTCTCCTTCGTCTCCTCGTTGCATTCGGTATTGGCGCTCTCATCGGACTGGAACGGGAACAGGCGGAATCTGGGGGAATGTTCGCCGGCAGCCGGACGTTTCCGCTGTTTGCCCTCGCCGGCGCAACCGTTCAGGCGTTCTTTCCTGCCCTCTTCCCTGTCACAGTCCTCGCTATTGCAATCCTCCTGACCGTCGCGTATGCCGGGAAAGTTCTGACCGAAGGAGATATCGGACTCACGACGGTGACTGCTGCATTGCTCACTGTCCTTCTGGGCGCGTTAGCAGTGTCCTCCGAACGCGGGACGGTCTTCGCGATCATTCTCGGCGGGCTTGTCACTATCCTCCTGTCTGCGAAGCCGACGATCCACAGGTTCGTCGACCAGATTGACGAACGTGAACGCCGTGCGTCCCTCAAATTCATCCTCGTCGTGTTGGTCGTGCTGCCAATTCTGCCTGATCGTGAACTCGATGTGCTGTATGGTATCAATCCACGGTTTATCTGGGTGATGGTCGGCTTTGTCACCGGGCTGAGCTTCGTTGCCTACATCTTGAGTCGGGCTGTCGGAGCCAAGCGAGGAATTGCCCTCACGGGAATCCTTGGCGGATTCGTCTCTTCAACCGCGACGACGGTCTCAGTGGCCGAGCGAATCAGTGAAACTCCCGACCTCTACAGGATCGGCTCGTTTTCGGTTGTTGTCGCATCGATTGTCATGTTTCCGCGCGCACTCCTCGAGGTCGCTGTCGTGAACCGGGCACTCCTCCCTCAAGTCGCTGTGCCGCTCGGAGTGATGACTGGTGTTGGCGTGTGTATCGCCGGCATCGTCTACTGGCAATCGACCACAGAGTCGGCGGTCGAGACCGATCTCACGAACCCGTTTCGTCTCCGACCGGCACTGTTTTTCGGCGCTGTCTTCGCGATCGTGCTCCTGGTGTCCCAGTCCGCAAATACCTGGTTCGGCGATTCGGGTATCTACGTGACTGCGTTTCTTTCGGGGCTTGCTGACGTCGATGCGATCACGCTTACGCTGAGCGCACTCGAAGCGGACGGTGAGATCTCTGCCAGAGTCGCAACTACCGGTATCGTCATCGGTGCTATTGCGAATACGCTCACAAAGGCCGGCCTCGCGTGGCTACTGGGGACGGTCGAACTGGGCCGGCGGGTGACGGTCGCTCTTGGCGTCGTCGCCGCCGCTGGCATCGTTGTCGTCGTCCTGTGATTCGCTACGCTAGCGGAGCTACGTCGCTCTCAAGAGAGCGCGTCTAAAAGCCTGTACCGACTGCGGTCACACAACTCTGGTGTCGCGACGGTCTCAGAATAGCTATGGACGTGAGTGGTGAGGTGGCGAAACGTCAGGCGTCGAAAAACCGGTCAGGCTTGATTCGCGATAGCCGCATCGCGTTTCCGGTGACGCCGAGGCTCATCCCCATGTCGCCGACCACGACCGCGAGCGCGACGCTTACCAGTCCCAGTGGGACGCCCAGTGCGAGCAGGAGCTTCACGCCGAGGCTCACCCAGATATTCTGCCGGATCACGTCGGTGGCGGTGTGTGACAGCTCGTACAGGTAAGGGAGCTTCCCGATGTCATCGCCCATCAGTGCGATATCCGCAGTTTCCAGCGCGGTGTCGGTGCCGGCAGCACCCATCGCAATGCCGACCTCTGCGGTGGCGAGTGCTGGTGCGTCGTTGATCCCGTCGCCGACCATCGCCACCGTACCGTACTCCGCCTGCAACTCCTCGACCGCATCGACCTTCTCGTCTGGCAGGAGTTCGGCGCGATACTCGTCGACACCGACCGTGTCGGCGATGGCGCGGGCGGTGCCTTCGTTGTCGCCAGTCAGCATCACGACACGCTCGATACCGAGCGCCTGTAAGCGCTCGACAGCCTGTTTTGAGGCGGGGCGTACCTCGTCGGCGATAGCGATGGCACCCAGCAGTTCCGAGTCCGTTCCGACGATAATGACTGTCTTGCCCTCCCGCTCCAGTGCGGCGAGTGTATTCCCGGCGAATGCCCCGCCACCGGACGCAGGTGTCTCTTCCGACACGACGCCACCGTCAGACCGATGATCTGAGGAGTCCCCGGTCGCTCCGCTCCTGAGGACACCGTCTGCCTCGCGGCGAGTACGTGAGAGGTCGAAGCCCACCTCCTCGAAGAGCGCAGGCTTGCCCGCGTAATATATCTCGCCGTCAATCTCTCCGCGGATACCCTTTCCGGTGAGAGTCTCGAAGCCAGTCACTGCAGGCAGGTCCTCTACACCGTCCTCGGTGGCACGGGTGAGAATCGCCGTGGCGATCGGATGCTCGCTGCGACGTTCCAGTCCGGCGGCGTGACTGAGGAGCGTCGCCGCGTCGGTGTCGCCGGCAGGGACAACATCGGTGACAGCGAGTTCGCCTTTCGTGAGCGTCCCCGTCTTGTCGACGGCGACAGCGTCGACCTCGCCCATCGCCTCGAGATAGTTGCCGCCTTTGATGAGAACGCCGTTCTTTGCGGCGCTGGTGATGCCCGAGACCACCGAGACGGGCGTCGAAATAACGAACGCACAGGGGCAGGCAATCACCAGCAGCGTGAGCCCACGGATGAACCACGTCTGCCAGTCGCCGACGAACGTGACTCTATACCCCGCTACAGCCACTGACACTGGGTCGGTGATGACCAGTGGCGGGATGGCGGCGGTCAGAATCGCCAGCACAACGACGGCTGGCGTGTAGTAGCCCGAGAACCGGTCGACAAACTGCTCAGTGTCGGTCTTTTTCGCCTGTGCGCCCTGCACCATCTCGATAATGCGCGAGAGCGTCGAGTCGCCCGCCGTCGACGTGACCGTCACTTCGAGGTATCCCTCTTCGTTGATTGCGCCGGCGTAGACATCGTCACCGGCGACCTTGTCGACGGGGACACTTTCGCCGGTGATCGGTGACTGGTCGACCGCGCTCTCGCCCTCGACGACCGTGCCGTCAAGCGGGATCTTGTCACCGGGGCGGACGGCCACAGTCTCACCCACCTCTACCTCGTCGGCGGGCACCGTCACTTCCTCGCCATCGCGCACAACGGTGGCCTCGTCAGGTGACAGTTCCATCAGTTCACGCAGAGAGTCTCGTGCCCTGTCCATCGCGTAGTCTTCGAGCAGTTCTGCAATGCTGAACAGGACGGCCAGCGTCGCAGCCTCAACGAAATAACCGATGCCGGTCGCGGCGATGATAGCCGTGCCCATCAGCAGGTCGATATCGAGACTTAGATTCTTCGCAGAGTAGTAGCCACTGCGGACGACGGGGACACCGCTGACGGCGACGGCTCCCAGAAACAGGGCGTCGGCAACGGACAGCGGATACCCGAGAGCGCTTGCTACCGCGACGTTCTGTGCCGTCAGGAGAAATTTGAACAGGAGACCGAACGTGACCAGCGCTGCGCCGAGCCACGTCTTCTTCGCGCGAGGACTCGTCCAGACCTCCGACGGCGGCGCGATATCGGCACCGCCACCCGTCTCCGCTTGCTCATCGGCGTCGGAGTCCGGGCCGCCGCTGACCTCGTAGCCAGCAGCCTCAATCGCCTTGACCACGTCTGTCCCGCTGGTGCGCTCAGGGTCGTACGTGACAGCGGCCGTTCCCGTGGTCGGCTGGAGGGTGGCGTCGACAACGCCGTCAACGCGCTGGAGGCTCTTATCTACCTTCTGGGCGCAGGAGGGACAATCCATCTCGGGGACTGTGAGGCGGACAGTCCGCTCCTGTCGCTGACCGTCGCCACCCGCCCCCTCCGCCGCATCCGGATTCTCTGTCATTACTTCATGATTGGTGCGTGAGTTCGATAAGGCTTTATTGGGCCGTGGTGAATCGCCAGACGGAGCTTGATTTCACTGTTTCAGAGACTGCTTGATATTGTGAACGACACACATCAAAACGAGTTCACGAAATTCACCGTACCAAGTTCGCGCACGCACGGCGTCGCCGAGCGTGCGCTTAATCGTGGAGAAGACGGTCTCACACATCGCTCGTTGGCGGTATC
>NZ_JAAOHT010000170.1:0-845 GCF_011440255.1 Haloarcula sp. JP-Z28
TTAACACCGCCTGGGAGGGACACGGCGAAACCACCGACCGAGCCACGCTCCACTACGAGGACATCGGCTCGGTGAGCGCAGACGCCGACCGCCTCATCGAACTGTTCGAGAACCTCTTTCAGAACAGTACTCGACACGGCGACGGTGCCGTTATCGTCCGCGTCGGCCCGCTAGACCACGGCTTCTACGTCGAGGACGACGGCCCCGGAATCCCGGCCGACAAGCAGGACGACGTGTTCGACCACGGCTTCACGACTGCCGAAGACGGCAGCGGCTACGGGCTCTCGATTGTCCGGACCATCGCGGGCGCACACGGCTGGGACATCCTCGTCACCGACAGCAATACGGGCGGCGCGCGGTTCGAAATCACCGGCGTCGAGTTTCTGGACTGAAATGGCTTCTGCCGGCGGACGGCCGCCCGGCATCTGTCAGTCACGCGACTGCCGAAGTTTTAAACAGGCAGAACCTCCTACGGGGTAGTATACTTATGCAACACGTGAAGATTCCGCAGGACCGTATCGGTGTGCTGATCGGCGAGGGAGGTGAGACCATGCGCGAGATCGAGGAGCGCGCAGAGGTCCGACTGGATATCGATTCCGAGGACGGCACGGTGAAAGTCGAGTCCGTCGGCGACCCCGTGACGGCGCTGAAAGGCCCCGACATCGTGAAGGCCATCGGCCGCGGGTTCGCACCCGACGACGCGCTGGCGCTGCTTGAGGACGACATGATGATGTTCGAACTCATCGACATCGAGGCCGCCTCCCGCAACAAGAACGACTTCCGTCGCCAGAAGGGGCGTCTCATCGGTGAAGGCGGCCGGACGCGAGAGCTCATGCAGGAACTTT
>NZ_JAAOHT010000171.1:0-839 GCF_011440255.1 Haloarcula sp. JP-Z28
AACGTCTCGGTCTCCGCGACATTGAAGAACGACTCTACCGAAGGCTCATTCTGCAGGGTCGCTGAGTCCATACCACCTCAGCATTCACCCTGCTCTTTGGTGTGGTAACTGTTCTATGACACCCTCTGACTAGGGTTATGAAACGCACAGGCCAACCCCCGCTCCCAGACTGGGTTCAAAATTCCTATCAGACGCTTGAGAGAGCGTACACCTCAGGTACTGACGAACTCTCTAAGACTGAAGCCCATGAGTTCCTTCTGGCTGAGTCCGAACATATTGAAGAGCACGCTGATGCAGTATACGTGGTTGACCGACTTCTTGACTGTGGATGGCTCTATGAGGTCAATGACCAACTCCGTAAAACCGAGTAACTCTCCAGTCCGTCCTGAATCTCGTCAGTGGCCAGCGGTGTGAGTTCCAGTAGCCGATCACCCATCCGGTTCGTCTGGAGAGACTGGTCAGCGGGTGCGTCCTGTTCGCTCACGGAGATCCTGAAGCCCTTCCAGAGTGATACTGTCCAACCACACGATTACCGCAAGCTAAAACTACACTGACAGATATTTTCGCATGACCGTTTCAGTCACTGATAGTTGGATGATTACCAGCGTGTCACAGACGACTCACGGAGTGCGAGAACTATCTGTTCATTGAGTGGGTCAGCTGTATAAATACGAAAGGCCCACCGGGGAGAGATGCCTCTCCTGAGTGGGCTTGATAGGTATGAATGGTGGCGGCGAACCGCGTTTCCCAGAGGCTCGCGCACTCCAGTACTCCCCGGAACGCTGGTGGGCTTATCTTCCGTGTTCGGGATGGGTACGGGAGGCAACCCCACCGCTGTG
>NZ_JAAOHT010000172.1:0-787 GCF_011440255.1 Haloarcula sp. JP-Z28
TTCTTTCGCACACGGACCAGTCAACACGACGTGCTCTAAGGCACGGAATAGCGGTCGGTCTCTTGCGCCCCATGTCTTAATTCACGCTCTCATGGCGTAGCAGCGTTTCCATCGAGTCAACAGAGCACAGTTTTCTTTTCTGGAGACTTCATTCAAGATATCATATACTATCGCACGCTCTTGATTATCTAGGGTGACGCCCTTCATCTGGCACAATTTATTGAGGCAATATGTAACACTTATGGTTCCTAACAAAACTGAGTATTGATGATGGTGTTCATTGGGTGGACTGCACTGCTTGATCCACGACTAATGTGACAAATCGTTCACACGGCGATTTGGGAGGTGGAAGCCGCGGTTCAGCGCGGCTTCCCCGCCGTCTGGAGACTCCTCGACCAGACTATCGATGGACCGATACAAGTGGACGAATCTGGCAGAGTCTGCTCAGGCTATAAAGGCCAAGAACCGCCGCGGAACAGCCGTTCTCGCGGCGGCTCATCCCAGACAGGTCGATCACGCTGGCGGGGCCGCCACGGTGATCAGTTGACACTCGTCGCGGCGTGCCGCGACTCGCTACGTGTAATTCGTGGCCGACTGGGTATTGATTACGAAGGAGATCTTGAGCCTGTGATTCAGGAGGCTGAAGACCTCTCCCAGCCGTAGTACCCAAGTGAAGTTATGGGGATAGCCTGAGAAGGTGTTGCAATGAGCGGGGACCGACGCAAAGAGATCGTCCGCCATCTGAGTGAAGATGATCTCAATCGGTTGCTATCGGAGGCGGACGATC